>DASZGW010000052.1:0-43772 GCA_035938475.1 Candidatus Udaeobacter sp. | reverse complement strand
GCGTGAAACCGCGGCGCTCTCGTGCCCTACGATTTCGCGCGCGATAAAGTCTGAAACGCCGGCTGCTTTCAGCATCGTCACCGCACTGTGGCGCAAACTGTGGAATGAAATCTCGCTTGGCTCGCGTGTTCCTGAGTGACCTTTTCCGGTCGCTTCGGGTGTGTGCGGTTCGACAAGTCCGGCGTCCACGAGAATCTTTCGGAATTGATGCGACAAGTGAGACGTACGCTTCGCACTTGCCGAGCGCGGAAAGATGAAAGCGTCTGGATTGTCACTCGCTGGCAGCGCGCTCAGATAGTCACTGAGCGGTTGCACGAGCGGCAACACGATGCGCCGTCCGGTCTTGCGCGCAGTGAATGAAATCTCGTTACTTTCAAGATTCACTGCCCGCCATGTGAGACGCGCCAGGTCGCCGAGCCGTTGGCCGAGGTAGAGTCCGAAAAGCACGAGTCCGCGCCATTCGGCATCCTCACCGCACGCTCTCAGGATGCGTTTGATTTCCGGCAACGTGAAAGCGCGCCTTGCGGATTTGTCGCGCGTTTTGAGCACCGGAACGCGCACACCCGGATTGACGGTAAGCAGCCCTTGCTTGACTGCCTCGCCAAAGCAGACGCGCAAAACTCTCACGCTGAGATTGGCGGTCGAGCGCGAAAGTTCCTTCGCCTCACGATCACGAAACCGCGCGATGTCGCTCGCTTGCAGAGTGGAAAGGTCACGTTTGCTTTTCGCCTCACCGAGAAATTCGGTGAAGTGTTCCATGATGGTCTTGTAACGAATGTGCGTGGAAGGCTCCGCTTCGATTGCTTTCGCTTCCAACCACGTTTCGCACCACGAGCGGATGGAAGCACTCGGCAACGATTCGACGTTGGCCGCAGTGAAAACGTCGCTGACGCCTTGCGCGATCACTTCACGCGCAGCGTCCACGCTTAGCTTGCCATTGCGCGCTTTCAGCGCGGCCTTGTGCCACGCGCGGCAGATTTCGAGTGCCTGCTTCCTGTCGCTCGTTTTCGTGGACCGAAAGACGCGCCTGCTACGATTCGTTTGCGGATCGAAGATTGAGAACGCGCAGAACCAGTAAGGTCTGCCTGGCTGACGATGAATACTTGGCATGATGCATAATTAGATTGCATAACGTCCACTAATGTTCAAAGATGTTTTCTCATGTCCAATTACGATGGGAAGTCGTTAGGCAATAAGGCACTTGGTCGAACTGGTTGTTCGACTGTGGTAACGAGCGGACTTATCTGCGGGTCGTCCGTGAGTATTTGCACTGGGCCGGGATAAACCGCCTTTCCGGCTTGCTGCTCACTCACGGCGATGCACTTCATCTCGGAGGCACAGCACAATTACTGGACGATTTTTCTCAAATCCGTGTTGTAGATAACGCGACACCCGACCACTCAGGCGCTCATAGAAACGTGCAACATTTGTTTCGAGAACGCGGAATCAAACTCGACAATCTGTTCGCGCGAGACAGTTTCAGTTTGTCGCGCGATGTCACCGCGCACGTCCTGTTCCCTCCACGAAACTTTAGCTCAGCGATCGCCGATGATCAGGCCTACGTTATTCACCTGGTAGTCGCGCCGGCGACCTGCATCTTGTTCATGTCGGACAGTGGTCTCAAGACGGAACAGGCATTGTTGGCGAGCGGTTTGAATCTGCAGAGCGACATCATCATCAAGGGGCAGAATCATTCCGGAGAATCCGGCTCTGACGCATTCCTCGACGCCACGCGGCCCCGCCTGATTATTGCCACTTCGCGGGACTTCCCCGGCTACGAGCGAATCAGCGACGCCTGGGTGGAGAACATACGGAAACGCGGCATTAAACTCTTTCGTCAGGATGAGGCGGGCGCAGTGACACTGAGCTTTCGTCAAGACAGTTGGGAAGCGCAAAGTTATTTCACCGGCGAAATCTTTCGCAGTTCCAGCCATTGAATGGGCGCGCCTTTTTCCCGGAAGATGCGTCCGAATTTACTCTGCGGCAGGTCGACATCAGCGTCGCTGATTGCAAAACGCGGATCTGATTCGGCGATCTCTTTAATTTTCCCAAAGTAACCGACGTCATCTGTCGCGATGTAAATGCTACCATTTTTCTCGAGAGTGCCATCAATCGAGCCAAGAAAATCCGGCGTCACAATCCGGCGTCGATGATGACGACGTTTTGGCCAGGGATCAGGAAACAAAAGATAGAACCTTTCAACCGACTCGACCGGCAACAGATAACGCACTGCATAGAAACTTTCCATCCGCAACAGCCGCACATTGTCCAACGTGGCGGCTTTGCGGGCCGATGTGCGCACTCGGTTGAGCAGCCGTTCGATCCCGAAAAAATTCTTGTCTGGCATCCGCTGCGCCAGTGCGCAAAGAAACGAACCGTCGCCGCACCCAAGATCGACGTGCAAAGGCGCTTTGCGTCCGAAAATCTTATCGAGATCCAAATGGTCCGTGAGCGATTCGACTGTAATCAGCCGAAAAGGGACGTGCCTGCGGTGAGCTAAGCTACCCTCATCCGCAGGCACGCTGAGGAGAAAGTGAATCGGGGAGAAATCCAAGAATTCGAATGAACAGGGAGACAATGCCGAAAGAAGCGTGGCGGTTTTGATGATTTGGTCTGGCCCGCATTGAATTTAGGTAAAACCCGTTTATGACGGTCGCCCTACTGATGGCAAGCAAAAAATAGGCTGAGTTATTCACAACGCGCCGATTGAGAAGCTGTCTAACATCGAAACTATGAAACGAACACTTATTCTCTCGCTCAGCTACGCGTTGATTGCTGCGTGCACTATCACGAGTAGCCGGGCACAAAATTCTTCTCCTGTGGAAACCAGAACCGCGATCTTTGCGGGCGGCTGCTTTTGGTGCATTCAACCGGCATTCGATAAGGCAAAAGGTGTCATCAAGACCATAGTGGGTTATTGCGGCGGGACCGAACCGAGCCCGACTTACGAGGTCGTTTCATCCGAAAAAACCGGATACCGCGAGTCGCTCCAGATTACGTACGATCCGGCGAAAATCTCTTACGACCAGTTGCTCGATATTTACTGGCGACAGATCGATCCCACTCAGGCGGACGGACAGTTTACTGATATCGGACCGAGTTATCGCGCCGCCATTTTTTACGGCAACGATGACGAGAAAAAAATCGCGGAGATTTCAAAGGAGAAGCTTGCGCGCTCGGGCAAATTCAACAAACCGATCGTGACCGAAATTCTGCCAGCGATGAAATTTTATCCGGCTGAGGCGTATCACCAGAAATACTACCAGCAAAACCCGGAACATTTTGAAGCATTCGAGGAGGGCTCAGGGCGGGTTTCGTTCAAAAAGAAAACCTGGGAGAATAAAGAGCCTCAACGTCCCTAGAAGCCGAGCAATTAGACAATCTGTACGCCTTCGGTCGCAGTTCGTTTGGCGTAAAGATCGCTCAGGCGTTTTGTCATCGGGCCGACCTTGCCATCGCCAATTTGGCGATTGTCCAGCCTGGTGACCGCAGCCAGTTCGCCCATTGTGCCTGCGCAAAACATTTCATCGGCGCTGTAAACATCGACCACCGACAGATCGGTCTCGACGCAACGAATTTCTTCCGTGGCACAAATTTCCATTACTGTCGCCCGGGTAATTCCCTCCGGGCACGCCACCACGCGACTGGTCGCAAGATTGCCGCGAGCTCGCGATTTATCGGAGTTGCGCACGATAAAGACGTGCGTGGCGTTTGTTTCCGCGACAAAACCGCGCGTATCGAGCATTAAGGCGTCATCCGCCCCGGCGTTATTTGCTTCGATCTTTGCCAGAATTGAATTCAGCAGATTCGAGTGATGAATTCGCGCATCAAGAACCTCAGGCGGCGGCCGCCGGACTTTGCTCGTAGCCAAAGTCAGACCCGTTTTCGCGTAAACTGGTGTCTTGTGTTCCGCAAGAACGATCAACGTCGGCCCATTCTGATTCAGACGTGGATCCATTCCAGACGTGATCTTCAAGCCGCGGGTAAGCGTGAGGCGAATATGGACGCCGTCGCTCATTTTGTTTGCCGCAAGTGTGCGTTTGATCTCCTCGATGATTTTTTCGCGGGCCGGAATTTCTGCGAATGACAAAGCGCGAGCCGAACGCTCCAGACGATCGAGATGTTCATGCAGTTTGAAAATCCGGCCGTTGTACAACCGCAATCCTTCCCAGACCGCATCGCCGCCCTGCACACCAGAATCAAAGGGGCTGATCCCGGCCCTGTCGCGGTGCACGAGCTGACCGTTGATATCAATGATCAGGTTGCGATTTCGCTCATCAAATTTCTGGAGCATGAAAAGAAAATGCTAACCACGAATAAACACGAATGAACACTAAGTTTCCGAGTTGTAAGGTAGATTTTGGTCTGGAAGCCAGCCAACCAAAAGCAAAGCTGGTTAAGTCTATTATCAGCCAAATCGGCGTAATCCGTGGTTCAGCGCAATCTGTATTCGTAGAATCGGTCGTAGCATTCGCGACAGCGATCATAAATTTCACGTAAATGCGGCGGCACCTTGGCCTGTCTCGGACGATATTGTTGAAACGATGTCGTCTTTGCCACTTCACCATACCAATGCCTGGCCCAGATGCCGTCGGTCTGACGCAATCCGGGCGGCCATGAGAGCATTGATTGGCTAAACTCAACACCGACTGCCTCGCAAAGCAGGCGCAACATCCATTCAGGATTTTTCAGCACGTCTTTTGCATCGACAATTGGCGGAGTCGATTTCGTGCGAGTGCGGATAAAATCAAAGATCTCAGCTTGCTGGATAAAGCCCAGGTCCGCCAGGGCTGGGTCCTCTCGCTTTTTGATATATGAAACGATCACCTCGCGGGGGTCGCGAATAAGAAAGCAATTCGTGACGGCACCGAGCCATTCACGATCCACTTCCGGCAAAAGATGATGGGCCATTTGTTTCTGGAAGAAAATCCGCCTGGCGTTCGGGATCGGTCCGGTCAGTTGCGCGATAACTTTTCGCCAATCGGTTCCGCCAGAAGCGATTATTTCATCCGCGCCCGGATGCTCTTTGCCGGTCGCCTTTAAATAATAAGCGTAAAATGGCTCGTCGATCACCAAGGCATCAGGCCGATTGCCCCAAGCGCGCATCATCGCGGTCGAGATATTTCGCGGACCCGACCACAGAGCGATTCGGACCGGCTGCATCATCGACAAAGAATCTTGGGTGCTGGACAATTTGCCAGCCGGAATTGATTCTTTCGAGGTGTTCAGATCGCTCGATGAGCGAATTAACTTTTGGTGAAAACGCCTAGCAGCGGCCTGCGAGACGGCGTTTTTGAACGGAAGTCACTTACAAAACCATTCTCTGTGCGAATCTCCACGTGCCCTGCGGCGCGTTTCCCATCATAAACCAACACTGCGCCAACTGGTGCCTGGTAAGGATCGGACACCGGCAATTTTTTGAACCCGTACTTATTCACCAGCTCTTGACCAGCTTGTTTCGCCAAGGTCGTTTGTGGTCGCGACTTCACCACGCCCGCGGCTACAAGGGCTTCTTTTACGTAGTGCCAACACTTTGATAGAGAATGCGCGCGAGCGCGTTCCTCTGCAATGGTTGCGGCTCGGCGCAGCTTTGGATCAATCTTTGAATCGTTGCCGAACGGCTGCACCATTTTTTTGGGATAATACTTGTCGACGATCTCAACCGATTGCTTTTTGCCGGAAGCGTCCGTGTAACCAAATTTGGGTTTCGGCGCCGAAAAATTAAGCGCCGCGGCCGGACGCGGATAGAATGCGACGCAACAGAGACCGAGAATAAGATACGGGGTGACCTTTCGCATAAAGCGCGCGTCCTATCTATCAGATCGACTGCCTCCGCAACTGATTTTTTTCCGAAAACGTAAAATTTTTTCGGTTGACAATTGCTCAATGCGGACAGGTCGCCGAAAGAGCAGTTTGAGAGACGATTTCTAACCCGGTGGTCGCTACAGTGACGATGCCAATTCAACCATGCGCTGGCGCATTTTCGCGTCAGGAAGTCGTCCGATTCCTCCCTCCATATTATCCTCGAGATGGCGTGGTTTGTTAGTCGCGGGAATAGCGCAAGTGACAGCAGGATTCGTCACGATCCATTTGAGGAAAAATTGAGCCCAGGAATGACAATCAAATTCAACGGCCCAATCAGGCAATGGCTTTGAGCGAGTTCGATTGAACAGATCGCCTCCCCCAAAGGGGCGATTGACGATAACTGCAATGCCGCGTTCCTGAGCAAGTGGCAGAACCCGTTCTTCTGCTTCGCGTTCCATCAGCGAATAGTTGATTTGCACAAAATCGAGCTTTTCGCTTCGCATGATTCTCTCGACGTCGGCAAGAGCCCCCGCTTCATAGTGCGTGACACCCAGGTAGCGGATGCGCCCCTGCGCCTTCCATTCACGCAATGTCGCCAATTGCGTTTGGACATCGACGAGATTGTGTACCTGCATCAGATCGATTCGTCTCGAACGCAAGAGCTTCATCGAACGCTCCATCGATTTGATCCCATTCTCCTTACCGCGTGTCCAAACTTTCGTGGCGAGAAAAATCTTGTCCTGGATACCGAGCGCAGTCGTCAGCTCGCCAATTACATCTTCGGCGCGACCATACATCGGCGATGTATCAATTACGCGTCCGCCGAGCTTCACAAAAAGCGAAAGGACATCTCCAAGTTGTCTCCGGCTATCCGACGTAAGATCGATATCAAAGGCCTGCCAGGTTCCAAGGCCGATGACGGGCACCTTTTCGCCGGTTGAAGGTATTGCGCGCGTTAGCATCGCGGATGATTCGGCTTTCGCCTGCCCGTGCGACCCACCAACCGGCAAACACAATCCCGCTGCGCTCACGCCAAGTAAGCGCGTAGCTTCACGTCGAGTCATTTGGGTCGTCCTTTCCGTTGTCGCATCGAGCGAAGTCGTCTGCCAAGCCGTAGCCTCATGCGAAGGTCTGGAGAGATCTCTAATTTCTAACGATAACAGCAAGAGATTCCTCGACTTCGCTCGGAATGACAAGAAAGGTTAAGACGCTACATGAAAACGACGCGTCGTGAATTTATCAAACTCTCTGCTGCGGCTGGTGGCGCCTTTGCCTTGACCGCCAGATCGACAACGCTGCTCGCAGAGAAATCCGCGAAACCTTTGCGCATTCTCATTCTTGGCGGCACTGGGTTCACTGGGCCATATCAGGTTCGATATGCACTGAGCCGCGGCCACAAGGTTACCACTTTTAACCGCGGCAAAACGCATCCCGGTGAGTTACCAAAGGAAGTCGAGCAATTGATCGGCGATCGCAACGGTCAGCTCGATGCACTGAAGAATCGGAAATGGGATGTGGCGATCGATAATCCCACCATGCTTCCGGCTTGGGTCCGTGATGCTGCACAAATTCTGAAAGGCAATGTCGAGCGTTACGTGTTTATTTCGACAATCTCGGTTTATGCCGACACGGGCCAGGGCGTAGACGAAACAGCGCCGCTGGCCAAATACGACGGACCCGACCCGTACAAAGAGACGATCGAAGCTGTGAAGGCTTCAGGCTATAAGACTTATGGCCCGCTCAAGGCATTGTCGGAAAAAGAAGCTGAAAAATGGTTTCCCGGAAAAACGTTAGTCGTCCGCCCCGGCCTCATCGTCGGACCGCGCGATGAGAGCGATCGTTTTACGTATTGGCCGGTGCGCATCGACCGAGGCGGCGAAGTCATGGCTCCGGGCAAACCCGGCGATCCGGTGCAGTTCATTGATGCGCGCGACTTGGCGGAATGGACAATCCGCATGGCGGAAAATCGCGAGACCGGAATTTATAACGCAACCGGTCCCGCCAAGCCGCTCGAAATCGGTGGGATGCTCGACGAAATCAAAGATGCACTCCATTCGAGTACCACATTCATCTGGTTACCTGCTGACTTTCTCCAACAGCAAAAAGTTCAAGCGTGGTCGGACATGCCGGTCTGGGCAGGTGACGAGCTCGGACTTGCGCGAACGAAGATCGATCGCGCACTGGCAAAAGGCTTGACGTTTCGCCCGCTCGCAGAGACGGCCCGTGACACTCTTGCCTGGTTCAAATCATTACCGCAAGATCGACAATCGAAATTGCGCGCCGGTCTAACGCCCGAACGCGAAGCGGAAGTGCTTGCCGCGTGGAAGAAACAACGTGCGATGTCATCGTGAGTGCGGCGAACGACGTCTCCTACCGGGGTAACGTGTACCGCATTTGTGAAGTCCCTGGCATGCGCTCGGGATGACAAAGCTTTTTGATGAAGCGCATCTTCACCAAAATCGTGGATGTTAAGCCGGACGAGCTCCGCGCGCTTTGGCTTGCCTTCGTTTTCAACTTCGTCGTCCTTGCCGGTTACTACATTTTGCGACCGATCCGTGAAGAAATCGGTGCGACCAGCGGCGTGGAAAATTTGCCCTGGATGTACACGGCCACGCTCATCGGCATGCTCATCGCGAACGCGCTCTTCGCCGCCATCGTATCACGTATGTCGCGCCGCAAATTTCTGCCGCTCGCCTACCGGTTTGCGATCGCTAATCTTTTCATCTTTTTCGTTCTCATGCGCTTCGTGCCGGCGAACTGGCAATGGCTACTGGCGCGCTCGTTTTTCGTCTGGGTTAGCGTCTTCAATCTTTTCGCCACCACGCTTTTTTGGGCCTTCATGACCGACCTATTTACCGCCGAACAAGGCAAGCGCCTCTTTGGTTTTATCGCGGTGGGCGGTTCGTTGGGCGCGATCCTCGGTCCGCTCGTCCCGACGTTTCTGGTCGATCGATTCAGCACCGGCATTTTCTGCCTCATGTCAGCGGCGATGTTCGAAATCGCAGCGCAATGCATCCGTTTTTTCCCGACGGAATTTCGGGAGCACGCTGAAGTTGCGACAGCCGAAAAACCAATCGGCGGAAATATTTGGGACAGCGTCACACATATCGTGCGTTCGCCCTACTTGTTCGCGCTCGTCCTTTTCATCTTCATTTACACGCTGACAAATACATGGGCCTATTTTCAACAGGCGGACCTCACGGGGCATGAGTTGGCGGATAAGTCGGCCCGCACTGCATTCTTCGGCAAAATGGATTTCTCGGTCAACACGCTCACTGTATTGATTCAACTTTGCTTAACGAGTCGTCTGCTAAAATGGTTCGGCGTGGGCTTTACCCTCGTGCTGATGCCGGCGCTAAGCGGGCTGGGGTTTCTCGCGATCGGTTATGCGCCAATTCTGGTTGTACTCGCGATTTTTCAGGTGGTGCGGCGTTCAACCGGCTTTGCGCTGCTTCGTCCGGCGCGCGAAATTTTGTTCACCGTTTTGCGGCGGGAAGACAAATACAAAGCGAAAAGCGTGATCGACACATTCGGTTATCGTCTCGGCGATATAGTCGGCGCCTGGTCGTATAAAGCGCTCCACGTCGTGGGCCTGAGCTTGAACGCGATCAGTTTCATTGCTGTGCCAATCATTGCTGCGTGGTGCGTGCTGAGCGTTTGGCTGGCTCGCAAACAACGCGCCCTGGCGGATGCTCAGCACCGTTCAGAAGCTGGTCCGGCTGAAGCCGTCGTAGCTGCGAAACCGGCGTGAGCCGTCAGGCTGAAAAGAAATTGCGCTTGCCTGTATCCGGCAGAATCGTAATCAGCAACAAATGGAGGTAAAACAATGGCAACACGAACTGGATCGGCTGTTTGGGAAGGCACACTGAAGGGTGGCAAGGGAAACATGAAGTTAGGTAGCGGTGCGTTTGAAGGCCCCTACTCATTTTCATCGCGCTTCGAAGAAGGAAAAGGAACAAACCCTGAGGAACTAATCGGCGCGGCTGAAGCCGGTTGTTACACGATGGCCCTTTCGGCGAACTTGGAGAAAGCGGGACATCCCGCGAAACGAATTAGCACCACAGCCACCGTCAAACTTGAAATGGTTGGCGGCGGACCAAAAATCACCACGATCGATTTGAAGACTGAAGCCGAAGTCCCAGGTATCGACGAAGCAAAATTCCACGAACAAGCCGAGCTTACGAAAAAGACTTGCCCGGTTTCCGTCGCGCTCGCCGGTACACAAATCAATCTCGACGCCAAGTTGCTGTAGCTTTACGAGCCAACGCTACAACGGCTCGGTCATTACGGCGCAGGCAAAAAGGGAATTTGTTTGCTCACGAAACACGCGAAACGACGCGAAAATTTCAGACACATTACCTCTTTCGCTTGGTTCGTGTGTTTGGTGGGCACCGCTGCGTTAAAGGTCCGTAAGATCGCCTCATCGGCAATCTTCTCTATTTAGCCAACTCATAGAGATATCCCACGAACGACATCACGGCGCCGTCGAATCCCTGGATCTTCGGGTTCGCGGATTCGATGATGTAATATTCGTCAGGTGCGTGCGCGCCGGAGCCGTGACCGAGTCCAAAATGTCCCGCGGCAAGCTTGAGCGGTTCACCCGTAAAAACGTAACCGGGATACGAACCCGCGTTGCGCGGCCACAACAGCGGATCGATCCCCAATTTTTTGTAAGTCGCGGCCTGCGCCTTGATCAGCGCTGAATCAGTCGACGTGCTGGTTGGATCGTAACCACCGGTCATGTTCACTTCGATATCGCCGAAGCCGCGCTTGGCCAGATGCGCTTTCAGTGCCGCGAGGGCATCCGCCGCTTTCATATTCGGCACCAAACGCATGTCGATCTTTGCCACCGCGCGATGGGGGAGAATGGTTTTGCCGCCGGGGCCGGTATAGCCCCCGACTAAACCTTCAATGTTGACGGTCGGCTGTGATTCGAGGCGTTCGTTGGCCTGCTCCCACGGCAGGTCGTTGATCCAATGTTGCACGCTGAATAATTTCTTCGCCTGTGCTTCGCTCCGTACCTTCGACACTTTTTCGATCATCGATTTTTCTTCGCCGCTGAGCGGAAGGGGCTTCGGATAGTTGTCGATTGCGATTTCATTCCCGTCCTCGGATACCAGCGTGTTGAGCGCCTTAACCAAATGCCACGCCGGACTGTCCGCCATCGCCTTTAGCGAGGAGTGGATATCTTTGGCCGGTCCGCGTCCCCATTTTTCGCCGCTCGACACCAGCTCCAACTCGATCACTCCTTTCGATCCAAGGTTCACTGTGACGACTCCATCCAAATCCTGCGTGGCCGAAGGCATGAATACGCCGACACATTTCTTCAGCGCATCCAACACTTCCGGTCGCCTAACAAGTTGCGGGATGTGTGGCGAACCAATCTCCTCTTCGCCTTCAGCGACCATCACCAGGTTCACCGGCATCTTTTTGCCCGCGCCGCGAATTGCGTGTAACGCTGCGAGAAACGCTGCTTCCGGTCCCTTCTGGTTCACCGCCCCGCGGCCGACGATCACTTTGCCCAGCGGCGGTTTGTCCACGATTCGCGCCTCGGTTGGCGGCGATGTCCATTCCGCCGGATCGAACTGTTTCACATCGTACATGAAATAAAGACCGACAGTTTTCGGCGCGCCTGCATCGAGCGTCGCGAATACGCCGGGTTTGCCGTCGGTGTTCATCACCGTTGCCTGCTGAAATCCCGCATCGCGCGCGAGCTTCGTCATGTACTCCGCGCCTTCCGGATATCCGCGATTCTCCGCCGCGATCGACACCTGCCCGATCCAATCCTGCAGCCGTTTCACCGACTCATCATGTCGCTTCGTTGTTTCGGTTTTGATTTCGTTGAGATCGTTTTCGGCTGAGTAACTTAAATTCGGAGTGGTAGTAATGGTGCCGAATACGGCAAGGACAGCCGCGTGTATGCTGAGCGGTTTCATACGAATCTGATCGTGTGACCGCGCAGCGCGTGCAACTCGAACCACTGATTTTTTCCGGTAGTTGCAATGGCCCGGCAACGCCGCAGGTGTTCAACTCATCCGCGGTTCGTGGCCAACTTCTTGCCGCGATAATGGAGCCGATTACAGTCATCCTCTCGTTATGAACACCACCCGTCATGCAATTACTGGAGCCGTTCTGGCGCTTGTTTTTTGTGCAAGCAGCAACGCGAGCGAGCCGATTTACGACGGGCTCGGTACGTACTCGCGCAAGATCAAAACAAAAAGCACAAGGGCGCAGCGTTATTTCGACCAAGGCCTGGCACTGCTTCATGGTTTCAATCACAGGGGCGCGATCCGCTCATTCCAAGAAGCGGCACGGCTCGATCCGCAATGCGCCATGGCACATTGGGGCGCGGCCCTAGCTGCCGGTCCGCATATCAATTATCCACTTGTGCCGCCGCCGATGGCTGAGCTGGCATGGAAGGAACTTACCCTCGCGAAACAAAACGCGTCGAACGCCTCGGAAGTTGAGCGAGCGTTGATCGATGCCCTCAGCAAACGCTACGCATACCCCCAACCGGAGGACCGCGCTCCGCTCGACCAAGCCTATGCCGACGCGATGCGTGAAGTCTGGAAGAACTTCCCCAATGACGTTGATGTGGGTACGCTGTTCGCGGAAGCGATGATGGACCTTCGGCCGTGGAACCAATGGACACTTGAAGGTCAACCGAATCCCGGGACCGAGGAGATCATCGCCACACTCAATGCGGTATTGAAGCTAAACCCGCGGCATCCGTTTGCGAATCATCTTTACATCCACGCTGTCGAAGCTTCGCCACATCCAGAACGCGCCGATGCTGCGGCCGATCGCCTGCGCAAGCTCCAGCCGGGCCTCGCACACAACGTGCACATGCCATCGCACATCGATATCCGCCGCGGCCGCTGGCATGAGGCGATCGCTACGAACGCCAAGGCGGTCCAGGCCGATAAACGTTACCGCGCCGCGACGGGCAATCGGCCGCTCGGTCTATTCCCCATGTACGCCGCGCACAACCAACACATGCTCGCGTACGCCGCGCTCATGACGGGCCAAAGCAAACTTGCGATGCGTTACGTGCGCGAAATGATAAAAGATCTGCCGGCGGAGTTCGTGAGAGAAAACGCAGCCTTGGTAGAGGCCTTCGGCGCGGTACCGATGGAAGTGATGATGCGCTTCGGAAAGTGGAATGACATTCTCGCCGAGCCGGAAAATTATCCTGACTACATGCCGTTCGCTCGCGCGTTTCATCATGGGGCGCGCGCGATCGCTTTCGCCGCCAAGAGCGACACCGAGAACGCACGGAAGGAGCAGGCGATCTTCCGCGAACTTGTCCAGCGCGTTCCAAAAGAAACGGCAGTCAGTAACAACACTGCTGAGTCAATTACCGCAGTAGCCAATCACATGATTGAAGGCGAACTACTGATAGCCGAAGGGAAACTTAACCCAGGGCTCGAAGAACTGCGTGCCACGCTCACATTGGAAGACGCCCTGAATTACGACGAGCCTCCGTCCTGGATGATTCCGTTGCGGCATACTATCGGGGCAAACCTGATGCACGCCGGCCGCTTCGCCGAGGCCGAGCAGGTCTATCGTGACGATCTGAAGCGTCTGCCCGAGAACGGGTGGTCTCTGTTCGGGTTGTCCCAAGCGCTCGCTGCGCAGGAAAAAGACGGCGCGGAACTTGAGGCGATACGCGCGCGGTTCAACAAGGTGTGGGCCAAAGCCGATGTGAAAATAACGAGCTCGTGTCTGTGTCGGCCAGCCTCGGCGGAGAAATGTAAACTCAACGGCAGCCAAACTTCGCGCCTATTATCCGCGACTAAATTGCCAAGCTCTCCTGCTTCGGAGTTGAAGCTGCATCAGTGAGGCCGCGGAATTTCTTCACTAGCTCATCGAGTTTCGCAACGTAGTAATCGACGTTTTCGTCGCGGTTTTCCGGGTCGAAATCGCTGGCTACTTTGGCAGCTTCATAGGCAGGAACTTTTTTCGGTGTGGCTTTGATGTAATAGCTGATTTGGTCGCCGGGTTTGTAATTGCGGCCGCTTGCCAGGGCGAGTTCGTACGCAGCGGCGCGGTTGCGCGCCGAGTCGGCGATCTTGGCGCGATATTTGTCAAGCGAATCCTGGAGCGTGTCGGTTTTCATTAGCATGTCGATCTTCCATTCGCGGTTCCGGATTTTTCGCTCGAATTCATCCCGAAGATTCATAATCGCTTCTGGTTTCCCCTCCATGATCAGCTTGATCATTTCCTCCAGGAAGACGCGCTGGAATTTTTCGAGTCCGCGCGATTTGAGAGCACCGCCCCTGATGATGACATCGCCATCTTTCGTAAGAAGCGCGTAGTTTTTCGCCTTGTAGCTAAACATGGCGTCAAATTGCTCGTCGAACTCGATTTCGATTCTCTCAGGCAACTCCTTCGCCAAACCTTCGCGTAATTCGTCGATTTCGATCTTACCTGAGGGCACGAAATAAATTCCGTCCGTATCGACTTCGATCACTTTCGCGCCGTGCGCGCCTAACCAGTCGATCAGCTTCTTCAATAAATCGCGTCCAATTTGTGTGACCCGCGCTGCCGCGTCGAAATCGGCGAAATGCCCCTGCGCGAACCCCAGGTAACCGTAGAAACTGTTCAGCAGAATCTTGAACGTATTTTGCAACGCCTGGAGATGATGCTGCTTTGCGGGATCTTTTTCCGCCCGCATCTCCGCCTTCGCTTCCAATCGGAACGTTCGCAGATCAGTGAGCAAGTGCCGGAAGATTTGCAGCTGATCGCTCACAGGAAAACAATCGAATTTCAACATGATCGACGGATAAAGCGAAGCGACGTCGCAGTGCCAGACGTTGTGCGCAACTCCGGTGAAGAAGATGTCGGTGTAACCGCCCTCGAACGCGCGCACCATCGGCAACTCGGGAATGGAATGGCGTTGCCGGAAATATTCGCGCAGGAACAACGCATTGATCCGCGTAGCGTTGCCGCGTACGATCACATCCTGATAGTTATAGGGGAAAATCTGGGCCTGGATGAAGTAGCTCGCGCTTAACAGCTCCGATAACGCTTGTGTCTCCCGGACACCGCACAGTGCGCGTCGTCGAAATGCTTCCGAATTTTCCAGGTATGCGCGTTGCAATTCCTTGCTAGTAAGCGCGGAAATCTCTTCGCTGTCGCAAAGATCGAAATGCCTGGCGACATCGGTCCGTTCGAAACCGGCAAGGGAACGCATGCCGACGTCATAAAATTGTGCGAGCAAAAAAGTATCGACGAAATGACGGCCACCGACTGTGAACTTCGGATAATCGATCGTTTTTTCGGCGATTTGGAGTCGTGACGGCCGCGAGCGTAGGAATCCATCGCTGCGTCCCCAATCGAGTTTCGTTTTCAGTTTCTTTGCACGCGCGACGAGCAGCGGAAGATGGACGCGAAATAAATCGTGGCCTTCGATCACGTCCGGGTCATGTTCTTTGACTAGACTTGTTAGGCGTTTGAGCGCGTCGTGCTCGGACTCTTGGAGATTATTGGGACCGACAACGAGCAGTTCTTCCCAGCCGGTGTTATCCGAGAGCGCAATGCTCATGATGTGATCGCTACGGCCGGGGTCACCGACCCCGGCTACAGCGTTTTCGAATGAAATTACCTCGATCTGCATGCGTTTAAGTTCTTCAAACGGGAGGTCTTTAAACGATGTGCGCCCCGTCGCGGTCAGGTAATGCTGCACGGGATCAGTGAACGCAAAGAAATCGCGCCCAGCGCTTTTAAGCCCGTTGCGCAATGCGATGAGTTCCTTCCAGCTATCAACCGTAACCAGCCAGCCGTACTTGAGACTGCTCTCGAGCTTTTCAGATTCGATACCAAGATCGACAACGTCCGAGTCGCACCAGACAAATGGATGGAAAGGCTCAACGTCGGCAACGGTCGATCCGTCCGCCTCCCGGCGATAAACCTTAACCGTTCCAGTTTCCCCAAGTTCAATGGCGACAATGCGTGGCGTTGGGTCAGCGCCGAAGAGCAGTGTGTTCTTCTCGAATTCCATTTTCTATTAACGTGCTGTCATTCCGAGCGAAGTCGAGGAATCCCGCTGCGTTACCCAATGCTTCCGCCACGGGCTCACTCGACTAGGCTTCGCTCCGCTCGGGATGACAAAAATAATGTGCGGAAATCTGCCAAATCTGTGGATATAGGTCAGGAATGAAATTCCGTTCGTTGCCGATCTTCTTGTCGCCGATCCTGCCAGTGCTTGTGCTTGCACAGCAAACACCACAATCGCTCGCCGACGCGGAGCTGCCCTCTTTGCTTACGATTTACAAAGACATTCACACTCACCCGGAATTATCCGGGCACGAGGAACGCACTGCATCTCTCATCGCAAAGGAATTGGGCGCGGCGGGGTGTCAGGTCACCGAGCACCTAGGCAAATATGAAAACTCCAAGCTCAAAGGTTACGGCGTCGTAGGCGTGATGAAGAATGGCGACGGGCCGACCGTGCTTGTACGCACCGATATGGATGCTTTGCCAGTGGAAGAAGAAACTGGTTTGCCGTACGCCAGCAAGACCGTCGCGAAAAACGATGAAGGGAAAGATGTGCATGTGATGCATGCATGCGGCCACGACGCACACATGGCCGCCTTCATTGGCACCGCGCGCGCTCTCGCGAAGCTAAAGAATCAATGGCACGGGACGGTCGTGTTCGTAGCGCAACCAGCGGAGGAGACCGGCAATGGTGCGCGCGCGTTGCTCAAAGACGGTCTTTACGAAAAATTCGGTAAACCGAATTTCGCGCTCGGTTTTCATGACAAGGCGGACCTGGAAACCGGCCACATTGGCGTAACCGAAGGCTACACATACGCGAATGTCGATTCAGTCGATGTCACTGTCCGTGGTGTGGGCGGCCACGGAGCCTATCCGCATAAAACGAAAGACCCGATCGTCCTCGCGGCGGAAATGATCAACGACTGGCAAACCATCGCAAGTCGGGAAAATAATCCGCTCGACCCAATCGTTGTCACGGTGGGTTCCATCCACGGCGGGACAAAGCACAACATTATTCCGGACGAAGTCAAAATGCAGTTGACCGTGCGCACCTACAAAGCTGAGACACGCGAGCGTGTATTGGCCGCGATTGAAAGGATCGCCAAAGGAATCGCTGCCGCAGGCGGAGTCCCGTCCGATCGCGCGCCGATTGTCAGCGTGTCCAAAGATCAATTTACGCCTGCGACTTACAACAATCCTGAACTCACCAAACGACTCATCGCTGTTTGGAAGACGTCGTTAGGCAACGAGAACATCAAGATTGTCGATCCAACGATGGGCGGTGAAGATTTTTCCGAATACAGCCTCCCGGACCATTCCATTCCCGCGGTGGATTTTCACATCGGCGCAGTCGAGCGAGCGAAGATCGCGGAGTACAAGCAGTTGGGAAAAGAATTACCAACCCTGCATTCAAGCAAGTTCGCGCCGGTTCCAGAACCAACGATTCGTGTTGGGATTATCGGAATGACGAGCGCCGTGCTTGAATTGATGAAGAAGTAGATCTCTACTCTCTCCATTCCGACACACTGTCATCCTGAGCGGACCGAAGGACCTCGCATTTAGACACACGCTTCACCGGACGGTCACTTCACCTTGATTTTTTTTCGCAGATATGTCGGGACGTCGAGATCTTCACCTTCGACAATAGTTGGCTCGCTTTTTTCAAACCGACCGCGGTTGACGGGTTCGAACTGTAAAACTTCCTGTTTGGCCTGCATCGATTTTTCAGTGGACACTTTTTCCTCCTTTGCGGGCGCCGGTTTTCTCCGCGCCGTGGCCACAGGCGGTTCGGACGTGTCGAGAACCTCAAACGCGTTCGCGGCTGGTTCGACCGATGGTGCCGGCGTAGTTTCGAATTCAGCGAGACTAGGCTCCTCAATAGGAGTCGTCCCGGCGGACTGAAAATCTTCGATCGGCGGCGGCTCGGGCTCGACCTCAATCTTCGTCGGGGCCTCTCGAGGCTGTTCCCACACTGGCGGCAGTGGCGGCGCGCTGCTCAGCGGAGGTTGAGTCTGCGGCAAACTCTCATCCGCTGTAAACGAACTGATAATCGTCACGCTCAAGCGGTCCCCCAACCGTCCGTCCACAGCAGTGCCAAAAAGAATCTGCGTATCCTCGTTCAAATGTCGCCCGAGCTCCTGCATCACAATTTCGACTTCGGACAAGGTCATGGCCGGCCCGCCTGCGACCTGGACGAGTACCCGCGCGGCGTCCGCCAACGTGCGACCTCGATCCATTAACGGACTCTTGAGCGCCTGTGCGAGCGCATCATGCGCGCGATTGTCCGAATCGGATTCGCCAAAGCCGAACAGGCATCGGCCATTCCGGCTACGCAATGCTGAAAGCAAATCGTCGAAGCCAATGCGAATGAGTCCTGGTCGCTGAATCAGATTTACGATCGAACGGACACTTTGACTGATAGTCGTATCGGCCTTGGAAAACGCCTGATGAATACCGGCGTGCGGCGCGACCATATCCCCCATCTGATCGTTCTCGAAGCAAACCACTGCGTTGGCGATCTCGTTGAGACGGCCCAGAGCTTCGCGCGCCTGCGCGTTGCGGCGCCTGCCTTCGAACGCAAACGGCAATGTTGCGAATGCAAGAACCAGCGCTCCCGCCTCGCGAGCGAGATGCGCCACATACGGCGCTGCCCCGGATCCAGTGCCGCCGCCGAGCCCTGCGCAGATGAAGATCATTCTTGCGCCGGTCAAGGCCTCGCGGATCTCCTCTGTCGATTCGAAGGCGGCCTGATAGCCAAGCTCGGGGTCGCCGCCTGCACCCAAGCCACGGGTGACAGTACGACCGAGCTGTACTTTGTGTGCGGCAACGGAGCTCGCCAGCGATTGCACGTCGGTGTTCAAGGCGAGGACTTCTGCTCCCTCCAATCCATCGAGCACAATCCGGTCGAGCGCATTTAGACCGGCGCCACCAACACTGACAATTTTGATTGGAATAAATTCCTCTGCCCGTTCCGGGAGACTGTAGTTTTTGCTGAGTTGAATCATATTGTAGAGACGGACTGCCGGCGCCGTCTGAGATCGAGCATTCGCGGCGCGCCCGGCGGTCGCGCCCTGTCAAAAATTTCAATCATCTTCATCGTCTTCCGCTAAAAATTCTTCCCAGGATTCGCCCAATTCCTCGCGCTGGCCGCTCTGTTTGCACAGCCTGGGCATATTTGATCAACCCAATTGCGGTCGAAAATTGCGGATTCTCTACTGCAGAGGTCACGCCTGATGTTGTTTGAGCGTGCGCGACGTGCGCGGGCATTTCGAAAATCCCTTCCGCGAGATTATCGATGCCATTGAGGAGGCTGCATCCGCCTGTGATGAAAATTCCAGCGCCCAGGTAATTGATGAATGGTTCGTCATCGAGCCTGCGTTTGAGCAACTCAAGAGTTTCGCGCAGGCGCAAATGAATAATCGTGTTCAAGGTTTCGCGCTCGATCTCCTTGCCCGCAAAACCGGAATCGTCCTTTAGCAAAATCATTTCGCCTGGGAAACAATTGCCGAGCACACAACTTCCTTCCTCGATTTTCAGTTTCTCCGCGCGCGCCATTGGGATGCGCAACCCCATGGAGATATCGTTTGTGATATGGTCACCGCCGATCGCGACGCAACCGCTCTGCTTCACCGCGCCGTCGGCGTACAAGACATAGTCTGTCGTTCCCCCGCCGATATCGATCGCCAGTGCCCCGAGGTCTTTTTGGTGTTGCGTGAGGACCACCTGGGCGGAAGCAAGCCCGCCGAAAACGACATCCTCGACGTCGAGCGGCAATTCTTTCACACACCGGATTGTATTCTGGATACGCGTCCGGACGCCGTGAATAATGTGGAAATCGGCTTCTAATCTTTGGCCGAGCATCCCGAGCGGGCTCAGCACACCGTCCTGTCCATCGACATGATAATGCTGAATGATGGAATGAAGGAACGCGTTTTGCGCAGGAATACTCACCTCGCGCGCATTGATTTTCACGTCTTCGATGTCCTGCTCGTCAATTTCATCGCGGTCTTCGGGCAGCACGACGCACCCGCGATTGTTGAAGCTTTGAAGATGCGACCCCGCAATGGCCACATAAACGCTTCGGATCATGACGTCGCTTTTCTGTTCGGCATCGACCACCGCTTCGTGTACGCATTTCATTGCCGTTTCAAAATCAACGATCTCGCCCTTGCGTACGCCGCGCGACGGCGTCTGCCCGACACCGAGAATCTTGACGGTGCCGTCAGGTCGGCTCTCTCCGACAACCACACAGATTTTGGAGGTTCCAATTTCAAGACCAATCATCAAATTATTGCTTGCCATTATCTTAATCCGTTTTCTGTCGGTGAATGGGAATTGCCTTTGGGGGTGGTTTTGAATTAGTGCGCGCCTTGGGCGCTGGAGACGCAGTCTCTTGCGCTCCTGAACCTTGACGAGGGCGGGTTTCAGAAACATGCACCGGGATCGCCTTCATAATCCGCGGTTCCACAGCAGGCTCGATGGTATCGTTAATAACCGCGACCGGCCGCGGGGCGAATGTCACCGGGATGTTTCGCTGCACAAGCAGGTTTAACGTCGCCAGTTCCTGTTTTGAATCGTCACAGTAAACAAGAAATTGCTCGAGCCGGCGTAATTGCGTTTCGAGATCGTTATAACCAAACATTACGCGGCTATGATTCTTGTCGGTTACCAGCAGGCGATAACTCTCGGAAACGTCGATCTCGCGGATCTGAAAGCGCATTTGCAAAAAGCTGCGCGAACTCAACCGCAGTAGCTCGAGCGCCGTCTTTGCTTCGGGCGATTCGACAACTTTGCCCACCTCGAGCCATTCGCTCGAGCATCCCAGAATGACCGGTAATCCGAGATATTCGGGCAACAACTTTTTTTCTTTCATCAAAACACCGCGCGCGTCCACCAGAAAAGCTGAGTCTGATGCAAATGGATCGGAAATTTCCTTTTCGCTTGTGATCCACGCGACCGGCTTTCGTTCCACCACACGAATATCGATCTCGGACGGCAATTTTCGCACAACCTGCACCTCATCGGTCTGAGGCAGCTGCTGTACCAGATCGTGGACGCGAGCCAAATTTACGCGGAAAATGTTTTTGCCTTCGCGTAGATCAGCGGAGTTTAGAATCTGCTCGCGCTGCAACGTTCCATCCGTCTGGAACTCAATTGTCTTCAGCTGATAATCCGGATTCTCGAAAAACAAACGCCGCGCGGCTTCACGTGTCCCCGCATAAATCGCGGCGCACACCGCGGCGAGTAACACCACTCGAGAGAGAACCGCCAATGCCCTTCGAGCGCGATGCTGTGCCACTCTGCGGGAGCGAACTTTCACATCAAGCAAGTGCTGCTGGCGGCGCTGACGCACATTGGAGACTCGCCGATTGCGTGACTGGGAGCGTCTCGGAGCGGGTCTCATCTCGGGCTCCTTTCCATTCTGGCGAAAGAGAGCGCGATGATGCGCGCGCAAAGATCGACATAATCGATACCGGCAGCCGCAGCGGCCTCGGGCAGCAAGCTCGCCTCTGTCATACCTGGAATCGTGTTCACTTCCAGCACGAACGGTTCGCCTGAATCGGAAAGCAGGACGTCGACGCGGCCGTAAACAACCAGGCCGAGCGCACGAAAAGCACGCAGCGCCTGTTCCTGGATTTGTTTCGTCTTGGTTGGATCGATTTTCGCCGGACAAACATGCTCGGCACCGCCACCACCCTGCGGATTCAGAAACGGGTACTTGTTGTTAAAGTCGTAAAAACCGCCCTTTGGAATTATTTCAAGAATCGGCAGGGCTTGATCACCAAGAACACCTATCGTCAACTCCCGGCCCGGCACAAATTTTTCTATCAACAATTTGCGATCGTACTTGCCGGCCTCCGTCATCGCCGAATCAAGTTCGTTCGCGTTTTTTACAATCACCACGCCAACGGTAGAACCTTGTCTCGCCGGCTTTACCACTAGCGGAACCGAAATCGTTGGACGCTGGCCAACTTCGACCACTTCCCATTCCGGAGTGACGACGTTGTGCTCGCGAAATTTTTCTTTCGACAAAATTTTGTCGAATGCCGCCCGGCTTGGCTGGACACCGTCGCCGGTGTACGGCACGCCGCGTTCCTCCAGAGTTTCCTGGAGCTGACCGTCTTCGCCGAAAGTGCCGTGAATGGTGATGAACGCTAGATCGACATCTTTCGGAAGCGCGAAGTTTTCGTCATGAACATCGACATCGACGACTTCTGCACCTAACGAGCGAAGCGCTTTAGAAACGCCGCGACCAGTCGCCAACGACACATCACGCTCAGACCCAGGGCCGCCCATTAACACTGCAATTTTTTTCGGTAAAACTTGATCTGTCGCCATCGTCACCCCGTCTCTCCCACGATTTGCACTTCGGTTTCCAGTTCGATTCCGCGCTTAGCCCGCGCGGTCGCCTTGATCTTTTCGATTAGCTCCAGCATTTCTGCCGCTGTCGCGCAGCCGTCATTGACAATGAAATTCCCGTGCACCTCCGAAACTCGAGCTTTTCCGACGGACAAATTTTTCAATCCCAACTCGTCAACCAATTTTCCCGCAGGACATGTGTCCGGATTTTTGAAAATGCAGCCAGCGCTTTTTGCTGCCGGCTGCGATGTCCGCCGTTTCTCCTGTGACGCTTTCAGTTTGCGAACAATTTCGTCGAGCGGTGCAGGCTCGCCGCGAAAAACGGCGGACACTGCAAAATTTTTCTCCAGCAACGGGAAATTCCGGTAATACACTTCCAGTTCATCCCGTGTTTTTGTGTGCGCCTCGCCATTCGCATCGAGATAGCGAACACGCACAACGTTCTCGAAAGTTTGGGCGCCCATTGCGCCCGCATTCATGCGCAAGCCGCCTCCGACCGTGCCCGGAATTCCTTCCAACCACTCCAGACCGCCAATGCCGGCCGCTCTGCCCGCGTAAGCAACTTCTTTCAATTTCGCCCCAGCTCCGGCGGTGATCTCGACGCCGTTGATCTCGATCTTGTCGAAATCGCCACCGCACGGATGAACAACTGTGCCGCGAATGCCGCCATCGCGAACCAGAAGATTTGATCCGCGGCCCACCACGAAGAGCGGAAGATTTTCCTCCCGGCAAAACCGGATCAACTCCGCAAAGGTTTTTTCGTTTCGCGGCTCGACCCAAAATTGCGCCGGACCGCCTACGCGAAGAGTCGTGTGCTTCGAGAGCGGCTCATAGAGACAGACTTCACCGTCTTCGCCCACGATCTCTTTCAACTTTTCTGCAATAACCAAGTCGGCAGCGAGGGAAGACAGCTGGTCGTGAATATTTCCGGCACCGAGACTCAAAACGAGGTCGCCGGACTCGAGCATGTTTCCTACAGCCCGATGCACCCATTCCAAACGTGGCTCGTAGCGGACACCGCGATGTCCGTGCGCAACGATTTCGTCAGCGATCATTTGTCCGGTTACTCCCGGAATCGGCGCTTCGTTCGACCCATAAACATCAGTTACCACCACGCGATCCGCATCATCGAACGCGCGACCAAATTCCTTCCGCAATGCTTTCGTGCGCGAATAACGGTGCGGTTGAAACATGGTCAGCACGCGCTTCCGCCCGACCGATCTGGCCGTCTGGAGCGTGGCGCGGATTTCCGTGGGGTGATGCCCGTAATCGTCCACCAAAAGGAAACGCGGGCTGTCGTACTTGATTTCGAACCGCCGGCGCGCGTGCTCAAACTTTGCCAGCGATTTCGCGATTTTTTCAAACGCGATGCCGAGCTCTGACGCAAGCGCGATGACTCCCAGCGCATTGTGAACGATATGTTGTCCGGGGACATTCAACGCTGCTTCGCCGAGGTCTTGTCCCCGATGATTGACCCGGAACGTCGAAGCAAAATCCTTCAGCCGGATATCCGTGGCGCGATAATCGGCCGTCTCGCCAAAGCCATAGGAAATTCCGCCCGTGAAAGATCGACATAACCGCGCGGCATTCTTGTCGTCGACATTATAAAAAACCCTGCCGGCAGTTTGGGCGATCAATTGCGCGAAAACTTTTTCAATCGCGTCGAGGTCAGCATAAAAATCCAGGTGCTCCTCCTCGATATTCAGGATGAGCGTGTGCTGCGGGTGAAAAAGCGCGATGGTACCATCGCTTTCGTCTCCTTCGGCAACGAAATATTCGCCACGCGGATCCCAATGCGCGTTGCTTCCGAGAATTGGAATCTCGGCGCCAACGTAATGCGATGGATGCAGCCCGCCTTCGCGCAGGACGTGCGCAGTCATCGCCGAGGTCGTCGTTTTGCCATGCATTCCAGCGATGACGATGCCGCGTTTGCTGCGCATGATTGCGGCCAACGCTTCTGCGCGGCGCACGATCGGCTTTCCCACATCGCGGGCGCTACCAAGAATTGGATTGTCGGTCCTGATTGCGGAAGAAAAGACAATGAGGTCAGCGGGGCTGGCATGTTCCGGTCGGTGCTGCTCGTGAAAACGCAGACCGAGCCGCTGCAATCGATCAGTTTCTGTTGTGCTAACCTTGTCCGAGCCGCTGACTGTGTGCCCCAGCTCGATCAAAAGTGCGGCGATACCGCTCATGCCGCTGCCTGCCACGCCAACCAGATGAATCCGGCGCTGCTCACGCGTGAGAAATGCTTGTAGGTCAAGCGGCAGAGTACGCATGCTGCCTGCTGCGGAGCCGGTGTGCGGCGGAGGCTGCGCAGTCACGCTGCAATCTTCAGAGACGGGCTTCATGAGTCGTATATCTCTCCATAGTCGTGACCACACGACCGGCCGCGTCCTGTGGCGCGAGCCGCGAAGAATTTGCAGCCATCTGTTGAATCCGTTCTGGATCCTCGATCAACTCCCGAATCTTGCGCGCAAGTAACTCGCCCGAGACTTCTGACTCCTTGAGGAGAATCGCGGCCTGGACGCGAGCATAGATCTCCGCGTTGCGGGTTTGATGATCATCAGTCGCATAGGGAAAAGGAATCAGGATGCCGGGCAATGAAAAGGCGGCGAACTCCGCGAGACTAGCCGCACCCGCGCGCGCAACAACGAGATCGGCGGCGCTGTATGCTTCTTCCATTCGGTGATGAAAAGCAGCAATGCGGGCGGGAACATTCTCGCGTTGATAGTTATCTGCAACCAGACGCTCATCGCGCGCGCCGGAAAGATGAATTAGCTGCACTGAAACGCCCCGCAAAAACGGCAGCGCTTTAATCATCGCCTGGTTAATTCCACTCGCTCCCTGACTGCCTCCCATCACAAGGACCGTCACGAGATCCTCCTGGAGTCCGAGTTTTTGACGTGCCTCCCGTCGATTCAAACGCACCAACTCGGTCCGGACTGGAGTGCCTGTAATTTCTGTGTTGGTCTTTGGAAAAAAAGGCGCGCACTCCTTAAAGCCGAGCATGACCGCGCGTACTATTCGCCCTGTCAAACGATTGGCTTTTCCAGGCACGGCGTTTGACTCGTGAATAAAGGTGGGAATGCCGCGCATCCGCCCAGCCAATACCGGCGCAGTAGACGTGAATCCCCCCATGCCCAGAACGACCTGAGGCTTGAATGTCCGGTAGATCGACCGGCAAAGCGTCAGGCTTTCGTAAAAACGGCCAAGGAAACCGAAAAATGCCGGAGAAAATGGCGAGGGCAGTCCCACGGTCGGCAATTTTTCCACTCGGAAACTTTCGCGGCCTGAGAGCGCCAGAGCGTCAATATCCTTCTCAGAAACTAACAGCATCACTTCGTGGCCACGGTCGCGCAGCACTTCCGCCACTGCGATCCCGGGAAAAAGATGTCCGCCAGTTCCTCCACATGCGATTATTGCATTCATAAGATCTGATTCTTCACCTCCGACTTATACGACTTATACATCTATTAAACTCATCGACGCTAAATACGTGGCGTTACTCGCACCCGCATGGCCACAGGTTTCTTGTGCGGCGGCTCAAGAATGCCCTGCCGATATATGTTCAGCAATAAACCGATCCCGAACATGCATGCGACCAGGTTCGAACCACCGTAACTAATGAACGGCAGGGGCAGCCCTTTGTTCGGCAGGAGCGATGTCGTCACACCGATATTGACTGCAGCCTGCAAAGCGAGCAGCGAAACGACGCCACAGCCAAGAAGCAGGCCGAACCGATCCTTGGAGTGCAGCGCAATCAGGATGCCGCAAACAATGATGATCACGAACAAAAAGATCACTAGCAGACTGAACCGCAGGCCAAGCTCTTCGCCAATAATTGGAAAAATGAAGTCTGTATGCGCGTACGGCAGATAAAGCATTTTTTGGCGACCGTTGCCCAGGCCCAGTCCCTCCATTCCGCCGCTGCCCCAGGCAATCAATGCCTGCATCTGCTGCAAGCCAGCATCTTCCTTGTAGTTTTGCGGGTGAAGAAAGGCGGAGAGCCGCCCCATTCGCTCTGAGATTCGGGTGGCAACGATCAGGAGCCCGCCAAAGCCCGCGAACGATATCATACCGAGCCATAATGGATTCGTGCCGGCAACGAACATGACCACGAAAGCGGTGGTTCCCAGCAAGGCCGTCGTCCCCAGATCGACTTCTCCGAGAACCAGAACCGCCGGAAGGCTAATGATTGCAAGTGGAAGAATAAGTCCAAAGAAGACATTGCTCCCTGCGTCTTCGCGTCGCGCAAACCAGGCAGCAAGGAAAACGACTGCCGCCAGCTTCGCCAGTTCCGAGGGCTGAAAAGTTACCGGGCCAACGGCGATCCAACGGCGCGATCCGTTAAGGCGCATCCCGATGTGTGGAAAATAACAAAGCAATAATGCGACGAGCGCCAACGCAAACCACAGCCACCATGTGCGCTGCCAAAAGTGATAATCAATCAGCGCGCCAACGACGCAAATCGCGAGACCAATTCCGAACCAAATCGCCTGCCGTCTGATGAAAAAATAGACGTCTCCGTGGCTGTCGCGCGCAAACGCACTCGTGCTAAAAAGCATGACAATCCCGATAACGAGAAGTCCCAGGACGGCGAGAAAAAGGATATAAGCGCTCTTACGATGCATAATCAGGTCGAGCGCGCTTGTTGCTTGGTGTGGCGCACTTCATTTTTCTTCTCTTTGGGGTTCGCTGCTTTTCCGTTCGTCGTTTTTGGCTTTGTTGCCTTGGGGATTAACAGCTTTTGGCCAATCCGTAATTTGTGCGCATCCTCGATATGGTTGAGCGCGATCAGATCGTCGTAAGAGACCTTTAGTTTTCTTGCAATCGTCACCGGATTATCGCCCTTCTTAACGACGTACGTTTTTCCAGAAGCCACCGGCTTGCCTGCGGTAGCCTTCGCGACGGAGGGCGCGTTCGCGTGGTCGCCTTTTGAAGACAATTTCGAAGGCGAATTTGAAGGCTTTACATCCTCGCGGGGCGGATTCTCTTTTTGCGCCACTGCAGTTTGCGGCTTGGCCCCATTAGCGTGAATTGCTGCGCTCATCGTCGCGGAGGGTTTAGGTTCCGCGTTTATCGAGGATGCCGGAACAAACGAACTCTCCCGGGTTTTGATCGCGTTGAAGGCGATAATTCCCGATACGGCGACTACGTGCAGAAGCAAAACAATCAGCAGTGCTCGCGACAATTTCATGTTCGGCTCCGGCATTTCTTCAAAGTCCGTTCCGGCAGACGCCGCCGACGAACGGCGCGCAGTCGCGGCCCAGAGTTTTCCATGTTTGAAAAAGCGCGGAACTTTCATCACCCGGTTTCAGGCAACGCGCGAACGAGCGCGCGAAATTGATCGCCTCGATCGGCGTAGCTTTTGAACATGTCGAACGATGATGTCCCCGGAGAGAAAAGAATCAGTTCCCCAGGTTTTGCGCTGGAATGCGCACGCTCGACGGCGTCGGCGAGCGAGCTTGCAATTTCGGATTCGACCGCGTCAGCCCAGGAGCGCCTGATGTTCTCGGCCATTTCGCCGATCAAAATCGTGGATCTGACTTTCTCCTTTACGAGAGATCGAAGCGAATCAAAGCTAAATCCCTTGTCCTTACCGCCGGCGATCAGAATGACGGGCTTGGTTTGGGCGCGCAATGCTTTGTCCACTGCGTCGAGGTTGGTCGCCTTGGAATCGTTCACATAAGCGACGCCGTTGACTTCGCGCACAAATTCGCAGCGATGCGGACGCGGCTCATAAGCGGAAAGCGGCGTCACCATCTGCCCGAACGACAAACCTCGCGCCATACCGACCGCAAGGGTCGCCATTAAATTCTCGATGTTATGCAAGCCGCGCAGCTTGGTATCCGCCAATCGTAAGACTGATTCGTCGCGGTAAAGAATCGCTCCTTCTGAGAGTCGGAAATCTCCACCATTGGCATAGGCGCTGAACGTGATCGTACGCGGGCGGATATCCGGTATTTTTTCTATGGCATTCACGATTGCCACATCGGCATTGGTTTGATTTTCAAAAATGCGCAGCTTGGCTGCACGATATTCCGCTACCGAGCGATAACGATCGAGATGGTCCGGAGCGAAGTTAAGCCAGAGACTGACGGATGGATGAAAGGTGCGAATCGTTTCCAGTTGGAACGAGCTGACCTCTACCGTGAGCACGTCGAACGGCTGCTGCTCGCGCGCCACTTCGGACAGCGGTTTCCCAATATTTCCGCAGGCGATCGTTCGCTGGCCGCAGGCATTCAGCGTTTGAGCGAGCAATTCGGTAGTTGTCGTTTTGCCGTTCGTGCCGGTCACGGCAACGACCGGAATTTTTTCGCAAAAGCGCCAACCCAGTTCGAGCTCGCCCATGATGTCGATTCCGCGCGATGAGAAATTGCGCACCAATCGAGAAGCCGGATCGATGCCCGGACTTAAGACCGCCATGTGATAAGTGGAAGAGTCTTCGTCCGCCGCCGCCCCGCAAATTACACGGACATTCTGTGCTCGCAGATTGTCGATGGTCGATTTAAGTAAGTTCTTCTCTTCGGCACCATCGAGCACTGTCACCTGCGCCCCCTCCGATCTGAGGAGCAGCGCCGCAGCGCTCCCGCTCAATCCCGCACCAAGAACGACGATATTCTGATTCTTGTAGCGCACGTTTTACCTCAGCTTCAGTGTCGCAAGACCGAGCAACGCAAAGATGATCGAGAGAATCCAAAACCGAACGATGACTGTATTTTCCTTCCAGCCGGTCAATTCGAAGTGATGATGAAGCGGAGACATGACGAAAATCCGCTTGCCCGTGAGTTTGAAACTCATCACCTGCAAAATCACCGAGACGGCTTCGATGACGAAAACGCCGCCTACGACAACCAGGAGCAGCTCCTGCTTGCAACAGATCGCCACGACGCCAATCATGCCGCCGATAGACAGCGACCCGGTATCGCCCATGAAAACTTTCGCTGGAAAACAATTAAACCAGAGGAAGCCCAGACCGGCGCCGATCAATGCGGAGCAGACAACAGTCAGTTCTCCGGCAAATGGATAGAACGGGACCTGTAAATATTCGGCGATCCGGAAGTTTCCAGCCGCGTAAGAAAGCAAAGCATAAGCAAATGCCACGGTGATGGTGCAACCAATCGCCAAACCATCGAGACCGTCGGTGAGATTGACCGCATTCGAAGAGCCAACAATGACGAGGAGAAAAAATACGAAGGTAAACCAGCCCATGTTCGCAATGACTGGGGCCTTGACGAATGGCACATAGAGAGAACGGGCCTGCACTTCCAGCAGCGGACTGGTGAGAAAAACAGCCGTCACAATTGTGGCAAGAGCGATCTGAAAAACCAGTTTGATCCGGCCGCTAATGCCATCGGACTTCTTCTTCGTCACCTTGAGGTAATCATCAGCGAAACCGAGAGCGCCCAGGTAAACCATGCAAAACAGGACGAGCCAAACGAAACGGTTATCAAGGCGCGCCCAGATTAGACTGGACACAAAGACGGAGCCAATAACCAGCACGCCACCCATGGTGGGCGTTCCTTGCTTGCCGCCATGCAGTTCAGCAAGACGATGAACTTCCGCCGCTCCGCGAATCGGTTGTCCCAATTTCAGCGCGATCAATCTTCGAATAATGAAGTTTCCGAAAATCAACGTGAGTAGGAACGCGGTCACCGCCGCGGCAATGGCTCGGAACGTGACATAAAGGAAAACGTTGAACCCGATGAACCGATCGCTCAGGTGATGAAGGAAGTACATCATGGCGAATTAGCGACTATGGATTGCGGATTGCGGAACGCTTCAATCACTTGCTCTGTGCGCGCCAGGCGACTGCCCTTGACGAGAACCAGGTCGCCAGGCGTGGCGAGCTCGCCTAGCAGTTCAGCGGCTTCAGCAGTTGACGCCACTGTCGAACTATTCTGTAACCCGGCCCGTTTTGCCGCTTCCGTGATGGTCGCGGCCACATTTCCAATGGCAATCAGATGATCAACCTTTAACGCGGCCGCCGTTTCGCCAACTTCGCGATGTCCGCGCTCCGATTCATCGCCCAATTCACGCATTTCGCCCAACACTGCGATTCGTTGCCCTTCGGCATCCAGTTCAACTAATGTTCGCAACGCCGCTTTCATGGAATCCGGATTTGCGTTGTAGCTGTCGTCGAGAAATTGCACACCCCGGATTTCCTTGACTTGCAAACGCGCTTTCGTGAGTGGCGCGGCGACCAGGCCCGCAGCGCATTCTTCCAGCGAAAGACCGAAGACACGACCGGCCGCAACGGCGAGCAGCGCGTTCTGCACCATATGCAACCCAGGCACCGGTAATTGGGCCCGGCAGCGATGCCCGCCCTCGAGAATCGTAAAATCTGTTCCGCTCCCGCTCTGATTGACCTCGCTGGCGCGAATCGTGCCAGCAGTCGTGCCTGCCAAAATCACTTTGCCGCGCGTGCGAGCCGCGATCTCCTGGGTAAATGGATCGTCAGCGTTTAAGATGACCGTTCCCTCGGCGCCAACGGCCTCTGCAAGCGCGCCTTTCTCCTCGGCAATTCTTTCGCGTGATCCCATAAACTCGATATGCGCGACACCAACGTTTGTAATGATGCCGACGTCGGGCGCGGCTACTTTCGCCAGCGCCGAAACTTCGCCGGGGTGATTCATTCCGATTTCCCAGACTGCCACTTCGTCCCGCGACGTTGCCTCCAGAATTGTTCGAGGCAGGCCGACATGATTATTAAAATTTCCTTGTGTCTTCGTGACTCGAAACCGGCGAGCGAGAACCGCCGCGGCGAAATCCTTCGCACTGGTTTTCCCGTTGCTTCCGGTTATTGCGACCACGCGTAGTGCCAGTGACTTCCGGTAGTTGCCAGCTAGCTGCTGGTACGCCTGCAACGTGTCGTTTGCACGAATAAGCGCGAAATTCTGCGGCACCTTTGGTTTCCAATTGAAATCAACGATCGCGCCAGCCGCGCCGCTTGTTGCAACGGCTTCGATGAAATTGTGTCCGTCGAAATTTTCGCCGCGCAACGCGACGAATAGTTCGCTGCGCTTAATCGTGCGGGAATCCGTGCTGATCTTATCGATTACAACAGTTCCGTCTCCGGACGAAAGCGAGCCTCCAGCCAATTGCGCAATCTGAGAAAGCGGAAGTGGATTCATAGCGTGAGAATTCGAAGAGGCACATCGCCTACTGGCGGATTTCCAATCAAAAATGTCATGATGAAAACTCCACTGGATGATCCTCGATCGCACGTCGCGCGACTTGAATATCGTCGAACGGAATGGTGTGATCCGCGAACTCCTGATAATTTTCGTGCCCCTTGCCGGCGATCAAAACAATGTCGCGCGGGCGTGCCAGCTCAATGGCGCGATTAATGGCCTGAGTGCGATCGACAATTTTTTCATAGTGAGTCGATCGGAATCCCTTTTCGATCTCGGCGACGATCGTGTCCGGATTTTCTTTGCGCGGATTGTCCGAGGTAATGATGGCGTAATCAGCATGGCGATCAACTGTTTCGGCCATCAACGGGCGTTTCTGCCGGTCGCGATTGCCACCACAACCAAAAACGGCAATCAACCGATGCGGGTCAAGCTCGCGCAGAGTTTTGAGAACATTGGCTAAGGCGTCAGGTGTGTGGGCGTAATCGACAAAAACCTGAAACTGCCGCTTTGCCGCAACCAGCTCCAGGCGTCCCGGCACTTGCGGCGACCTGCCAAGGCTAAACACAGCGTCGCGCAGATTGATTCCAAGAGCATTAGCCGCAGCCAGCGCCGCCACCGAATTTGTGACATTAAATCGGCCAATCAACGGAACGCGGACCAGATAGCTCTTGCCGCGAGCATCCAGCTGATAGGAGGTTCCGCTGAACTCAACGCGATAATTTGAAGCGCGGAAATCTGCGCGCATCCCCATTCCGTAAGTGATCACTGCGACGCGCTTGTCGATTTTGTCGAGCAGTTGTTCGCCGTAGCGGTCATCAATGTTTACAATTGCTATTGGCTTGCGCTTTCTTTTCTGACTCCCGAGTCCTGTGAAGAGCTTCATCTTGGATTCGAAATAGCTTTTCATGGTCCCATGAAAGTCGAGATGGTCCTGCGTAAGATTTGTAAAGACGGCGACGTTCCATTCGAGTCCACGCGTGCGATCCTGCGCAAGCGCATGCGAAGAAACTTCCATCGCTGCTGCCTTACAACCCGAGTTGACGATCTGGGCCAACAGCTCCTGTAAATCGAGCGATTCCGGCGTAGTGCGAATGGCCGGCAGCACCCGGTCGCCGATCTCGTAGCGCACCGTTCCGATTAATCCGCAACGCAAGCCGGCATTTTCACAAATGTGCTTGATAAGAAACGTAGTGGTGGTTTTGCCGTTCGTACCCGTGACTGCCGCCAGTTTTAATTTGCGCTCCGGGTGCCCGTAAAAGGTTGCGGCAAAATCAGCGAGCGCCGTACGCGTATTCTCGACGACAAGACAAGCTGCTCGGGGATTTTGTTCTTCGCGTTCGGCAACGATTACCGATGCGCCTTTTTCGATTGCCTGACCGATGAATTCGTGGCCATCGGATTTCTCGCCCCGCAATGCCACGAACATGCCATTCCTTTGCACTCGCCGCGAGTCATACGCGATGTTTTCCACCGTGCGATCAAGTGTCCCGATGGTCTGGCGAACTGAAGTCGCGGAGAGGAGAGTCTTGAGCTGCATGAGGCTTTAACATGTCCGCAATGGGACGGATTCGCAGCCGCGAACCATGGCGAGGTATTCAATGGCGCGACGCATTGGTTAAGGCGACTCGTTCCGCCGGCCCGGTCTTACGGATTCGTTCCGGCGTTGTTTTTTCGACTCGCTCTACGGGAATCGCTTTGCGAATCTCCTCATGCGGCTCAAGATCTAGATAGCGGGCGGCCTTTTCCGCCACCCGGGAAAAAATTGGTCCTGCGATGAGTCCGCCGTAGTTAAGCTCAGGTTTGCTGGTGTGCGCATCATCCAGCACCACCAGACCGACAAACTCGGGATGGTCCGCCGGCAGATAGCCAGCGAAAGAAACAACATACTTCCCCTGCTCGTATCCGCCTCGAGGATCAACCTTTTGCGCGGTTCCGGTTTTGCCCGCAATCGTAAAACCGGCAACAGCAGCGGCGGCAGCGGTGCCGCGATCGCTCACTACACCGCGCAGCGCATCACCGATTTCTCTTGCGGTTTCCGGAGAAATCACCTGACGCAGCTCCACAGAGGAAAGTGAGCTGATGGTTTTCCCTTCCGGCGTGGTAATCGATTTTATGATGCGTGGCGTAACCAATTTGCCGCCATTGGCAATCACCGCCATCGCCACTGTCATTTGTAACGGTGTCACCCCAACCTCGTGTCCCATCGGAATACGCGTGATCGAGATTTTGCTCCACGCTTTCGGCGGCCGAATGAGTCCACCGATTTCACCCGGCAGCTCGATTCCGGTCCGCTCGCCAAAACCGAATCGGCGTATGTATTCGTAGAATCGTTGCTCGCCTACGCTCAGGGCGAGTTTCGCTGCGCCGATATTGCTCGATTTGACGAGAATGTCGCGGACGCTCAGATACGAAAATGCGCGATGATCGTGTAAGGCTGCGCCGCCGAAATTCCAGAGACCGTTCTCGCAAAAGATCGTCGAATCGGGCCGTAGCTTGCGTTCGTTGAGAGCAGCGGCTGCGGCAACGATCTTGAAGGTGGAACCCGGCTCCATCATGTCGATGATCGCCCGGTTTTTCATTTCTTCGGGCTTCGCCTCGGCACGAAGGTTTAAGTCGAAATCCGGCCGATTAGCCATTGCCAGAACTTCGCCCGTCTGCGGCCGCAGTAGAATAATCGTCGCTTTTTGAGGAGAATATTCCTCCATCGCCGCATCGATCTCGTTCTCAACAATGTTCTGCAGACTAAGATCAACAGTCAGATGAACCTGATAGCCGTCGCGCGGCGGTCGCTCCTGCCCACGATAAGGCACGATTTCCTGGCCAGCGCGGTTGTGTTCGATGAAGCGAAAACCGTCCTGCCCATGAAGATATTCCTCCATCGAAGCTTCCACTCCCTGGATACCACGATGGTCGAAGTCGGTGAATCCAATGACATGGCAAAGCATCGAGCCGTTTGGGTAAACGCGAGTGGCGTCATGCTCGAAATAGATTCCGCGCAGATTTGCAGCACGAAGTTTTTCACGCAGTTCGCCTGCCTGCACCACGGGCACTTCGCGCTTGATGACTATGTAGCGGCGTTCACTGTTTAATTTTTCGGCTACCTGCGCGGGCGGGAGCCTGAGTTCGTCGCTCACGAGATCGACGATTGCTCGCCGGTTGTTAAGATGTGTGGCGTCGGCCACTATTGTTTGAACAGGAATGTTGTCCGCGAGCACTTCGTTATTCGCGTCGAGGATCGTGCCGCGTTCTCCGTGGATGATTTGCTTATGGACGTGTTTTTCAGCGGCAAGACCGGCGTACTCGTCGTGTTTGATTGCCTGCAGATAAATTAAACGAAATGAAAAAATGCTGAACAAGCCGATAAAAGCAGCGCACACCAAGACGCAACGGGTTCGACTATGTGCATTCATTTTGTGCCGGAAGCGTTGGCTACAGGTTGGACGGCGTCGTCATCCGCCGTGCGGGCAGGCATGGTGAGCCGCACAATGCTGGCTTCCGAAATCGGCACCATTTTTAAATAGCCTTCTTTCAAACGACGTTGCAATGCCGACCGCGAGGTCAAAGCCGCGATCTGTGCGCCGGCTACGTCGTTTTGCGTGCGAAGAGCAGCGAGCTCGTTTTCGATCGTCTTCCGGCGCTCGCCCAGATGGTAGAGTTGAAGCGTTAAATAGACATAGCTCAGACCAGCCAATGCGAGAAATGCCGTCACCACAATCCAGCGCGCCAGCGACGCCGCGTTGACTGTATTGCAATTTCTTCGACGCGAACGGTTCATTTGAGCCTTTCTGCCACGCGCAATTTTGCGCTGCGTGATCTGGGGTTGGTACGCCGTTCCTCTTCAGTCGGCTCAACCGGTTTTGGCGTGATCAGTTTAAGATCGCAATCCGGGTTCTGCTGCGGCGCGGGCCACTCCGGCTTGTCGAGCCATTCCCGGCTACGATCGCGGAAGAAATTCTTCACGATCCGATCCTCGAGTGAATGAAAACTAATCACCGCAATACGCCCACCGCGCTCAAGCCGTGCAGTGAACACTCGCAGGCCTTCTTCGAGCGCACCGAGCTCGTCATTTACCTCCATCCGCAGCGCTTGAAACACCTGGGTAGCCGGATGATGACGGCCGTGACGGCCGACCAGTTTTTCGATCGCTCGCGCCAGCGGCAGAGTTTCGCGAAACGGTGCAGTTTTTCGCATCTTTACAATCAGGCTTGCAATACGACGCGCGGCCGGCTCTTCTCCCAGTTCGCGAAACAACCGCGTCAACTGTTCCTCGCTGTATTCGTTTACGATCGTGGCAGCGGTCAGTTGGGCTCGCGGATCCATGCGCATATCGAGGGGACCGTTTCGCATGAAGCTGAATCCCCGCTCGGCATTTTCGAGTTGCCGTGAAGAGACACCAAGATCAAGAAGCGCGCCCCCTATCGTGCGAATTCCCAGCTCATCGAGGAGGCTGAGTGCGCACCTGAAATTCGCCTGTCGCACGGCGAGGCGTTCGCCGAATCGTGCCAGTTGCTCACCGACGTATTGGACCGCGTCGGGATCCCGGTCCAGCGCCAGTACGTTGGCCCCGCTTCCCAAAAATGCTTCGGTGTGGCCACCGCCACCACATGTGGCATCTACGATGAGTGAGCCCGGCTTGGGTTCGAGTAATTCCAGTACTTCACTCTCGAGCACTGGACGATGATATATGAATTCCTCCACTTCGGGTGCCTCCTCTTCGGCAGTAAACGGATCAACGGCCACCCATAAAGGCCGCTCAAACCAAAATGTGTTGATGACGTTTTGACCAAACATCTGATTATAAGCCAATGACGTTTGCCACGTGCTGGTAAGTAGCCGTTTCCTCCTCGTGCGCTCGCTTCCAACGTTGCAAATTCCAAATCTCAAAACGCCCCCGGTTACCGACCAAAGCAACTTCATCTTTCAGCCCGATCTTCCGGCAAAGCTCTTCGGGCAAAACAAGACGCCCCTGCCGGTCCGCAATCGCGTGCTGCGCGCGTGAATGAAGGTGGCGCAAAAAAATCCGGCGGTCCCGCGCGGAAACGCCCTGGCTTGTTTCTGCTGCCGAACCCATTCGCGCAAACTCGCCTGGCAACATGACGAGCAGAAATTGATGAGCCGCTTCCGGCAAGAGAATGAATTCCTCTGCCTTGTCCCGACGCCACCGAGAAGGAATCGTGATTCGATTTTTCTCATCGATGAAATGCCGGAACTCTCCGGCATAGAAGCGTTCGGGTGGAGAAGCGTTGTCCATGTATCGAGTGGAGAATTCATCCATTTTGCTCCACTTGACCCCACTTTTAACCACCTTCCCATCGCGCGGTCAATAAAAAATTTCAGGCCTGTTTGCGCCTGCTCACCTCGACCGTAAGCTCCTCAGATCATGAAATTTTTCAAAGCAGGGCTGACAATGGCTTGTACGCTTGTCGTCTGCGGCACCGAAGTCGGATTGAGCCAGTCTACAGAGCAAACGCAGAGTGACGCTGTGCGGATCACCGTTTCAATGCACCCAGACGGCTCACGCACCGTTTACAAGTTCGACAACGCGCAGCGCAAAGCCGTGGCAACAACCACCGACCAAGATGGCAAACTCCGCGAGACGATTCGTTACGAACTGGATGAGGCAGGACGTTTTTCCAGCGGCGAAATCTCTGGACCTGATGGCCGCTTGCGTTTCAAGAGCCGTTACAAGTATGACGACGCCGGCCGCCTTTTGGAAGAGACCCAAAGCTCCGAAGGCGGCATGCTTTTGCACAAGATCGTTTACAGTTACGATGCGTCTGGCAAGCAAACCGGTTATTCGGTGTTTGACGCGTCCGGCAAACTGGTCGGTGGAAACAGCGCTGCCAAGATCCGCCCGTCTTCTTCTCCTAAACCTCGAGAGAAAGGCTCCCGATAAGCGAACCCATTTGGGTAAACATCAAATGCTAACTGTTGCATTGAGCGCCCTGTCGCTCGACATCTGGTTGTTCGCTTGCCACAGCCCGTAAAGAAGACTACAAAACCGGCGTGATTGATTACATCCAAAAGGGCGGCCTTTTAATGTGGCCGATTCTGGTGTGTAGCATCATCGCGATCGCGGTCTTCGCCGAGCGCCTCTTTTACTTTCACCGTGCAACAATTCATGTGGGCGAATTCCTCAAGGGACTGTCGAATCTGATTCGGCGACGCAATTTTGCAGAGGCGCTCCATGAATCAGCCGGCACTCCAGGCCCGGTAGCACGCGTGATTCATGCGGCGATCATCCGGCACGACGCACCTCGCGCAGAATTGCGCGACATCGTGCAGGAAGCCGCCCAACTCGAAGTGCCGAAGCTGGAACGATTTCTTCCAGTGCTCGCTACGATAGCTTTCCTGACGCCGTTGCTCGGGTTGCTGGGAACGGTCGCCGGCATGATCGATGCGTTTGCGACAATCGCCTCAAGCGGCGGCTACGCCACGGTGACTGAGCTTTCCAGCGGCGTGTACAAGAGTTTGCTGACGGCTGCAGCGGGTCTGGTTGTAGCTACTCCCACTTTCGTCGCCTACAGTTACCTTTCTTCCCGCGTGAATAATATGCTCCATGACATGGAGCGGGCAGGGATTGAGATTGTCCACATGTTGACCGAGAGCCGCCCGATCAGCGGGATCATCAGCTTTCAACCAGCTGATGAGACGACCCGTGAGGTTGAAGCACGCCGGGATTTGTAATCAGAAGAGTTTTCAGTTTTTAAGTTTTGAGCAGGCGCGGGCACACTTAAAACTTAACACTTAAAGCTTTCTCGTTCATGAAACTCGAGCGCACAATTAACTATAACTTCGGCTGGCTTGTGCTTGTGGCACTGGTGAACGTCGCTTTTCTTTTGGTTTTTTTTCTGTTGCTGAGTTCGAATTTCATTTTGCAACAGGGGATTTCCGTTTCAATGCCGTTCTCTCGTTTTACGCTTGGCCCACAAACTAACCAACAGATCATCAGCATCACCGGTGGCGCAGTTCCAGCGATCTATTTTCGCGACCAGCGCGTCACCATGGAGCAACTCGGGCCGTTGTTGGACGCGGCCAAGCGCGAAGGCCTATCAATCATTATCAAGGCGGACCGTTCCACTTCTTACGAAACGGTTGCCGAAGTAACAAATGCTGCTCTTGAACACGGCATCACATCCGTGTCACTTGCCGCCGCTCCGCTGCGATGAACAATCTCACTCCCGAGCTTGCAACAGAACCGTTGCTTTTTAGTTGGGATTCACCTCGGACACAAAAAGCAGCGCTCCTAGCTTTTCTGGCGCTTTCCTTATTTGCACATGCCATCTGCTTTTATATTTTCCAGGTAGTTTATCCGCCGACAGTCACGCTTCTACCACCGCCGGCCCGTGTCGCTTTGATTACTCCCGCGTCCGAAGAGGGCCGCACCCTGCTTCGCTGGATCGACGCGGAAGATCCTGCGGTTGCTTTTACGACTCATCGTCCGCCGGAAGCGAGGCGCCGCGCTCTGCCGAAAGTTGAGCATATTCCGTCATACCACGCGATGGAACCAACTCTCGAGAAACTTCGACCCTTCGAAGTCGATTCGCGCGCTCCCGACTCTCAGCCGCCGGGCCCTGTACCGTTTATGCGTCAACAAGGCGTTCCTGCTGCCAGGCCGATCCCAACGTTCGTTTCGTTTTCAAGTGAACTCGATGGCTTGGGAATTGCCACATTGCCGCCGATCAAGTTCGACGCTTCAACTGGAGAAACGCCTGAAGCAATTCGTTTTCGCGTGGCCGTAAACAGACTTGGAGAAATTCGGTTTTGTTTTCCTATGAATTCCTCGGGGGATCCGGCGCTGGACGAACAAGCGCGACTTTATCTCGCGCGTTGCCGTTTCCACAAAGGCGCTCCAGACGACAGCAAGCCCGATGTGCTTTTGACCTGGGGGATCGCGACAATTGAGTGGGGCAGCGACATTACGCGTCCACACGCAACGCAGCAAGGCAGCGCTACGCCGTGATTCGAGTTAGTCTCGCCGCCCTGGTCACGATTTATTTGCTGCTTTTTCTTGCGGCGGTTTTTCTCCTTTGGATAGTGGGAGAATGGAATCGCCGGCGGCGGGAGCGACGGGCTCTGCAGTATCGGCTGCGCTGCGTGATGTGCGCGTTCGAATTTGAAGATCGAACGGACGCTCTGCTTCCCCGCTGCCCGCGCTGCGGAAGCTTAAACGAACGATTTAGAATGGAGCAAATTTAACATGGGAATGTGGATAGGCCGGAATCGTAAAGCACGCGTGACCTACGGATTTGATGAAATCGCGCTGGTACCCGGGCGCGTGACGATCAATCCGAACGAAGTCGATATCGCCTTCCATTTATCCCGCAGAGAAGCGGAGCCGCTCAAATTGAAAATTCCCATCCTTGCCAGCGCGATGGACGGAGTTGTCGATGTCCGCTTCGCCATCGCAATGAACAAATTGGGCGGTTTGGCCGTTTTGAATCTCGAGGGAGTGCAAACGCGCTACAAAAATCCGCAGGAAGTGCTGCAAAAAATCGTCGAAGCCGATAAATCCGAGATCACTGCGCTGCTGCAACGAATTTACCAGGAACCCATTCAAGAAGATCTAATCGCGGCGCGTGTGCGCCAGATTAAAGACGGTGGTGTGTTGGCGGCGGTTAGTTCCATTCCTCAGCGAGCGGCCGAATTCGGCAAGATCGCCCAGGAAGCTGGCGCGGACGTTTTCGTCGTACAAAGCACGGTTTCTACGGTGCGACACATTTCGTCAGAGTACAAGTCGCTCGACCTGGAAAAGTTTTGCCGTGAGATGCGCATTCCTGTGATTGTAGGAAACACTGTAGATTATGACGTGACTTTCGAAATTATGGAGTGTGGGCCGGCTGCGGTTTTGGTCGGTGTCGGCCCAGGTGCGGCTTGCACTTCGCGCGGTGTGCTTGGACTGGGTGTTCCGCAGGTCACTGCGACAGTCGATTGCGCTGCGGCGCGCGACGCTTACTTCAAAAAAACATCGCGCTACGTGCCAATCATCACTGATGGCGGTATGAGCAGAGGCGGCGATGTTTGCAAGGCGCTCGCCTGTGGCGCGGACGCTGTAATGGTGGGGAGTGCCTTTGCCAAGGCGTACGAAGCGCCCGGGTGCGGATACCATTGGGGAATGGCCACGCCGCACGCCAATCTCCCGCGAGGGACGCGCATCAAGGTGGGCGCCACCGGCTCGCTCAAACAGATCCTGTTTGGACCGGCAGAAGTTGACGATGGGAGCCAAAATTTGGTCGGCGCGATTACTACCTGCATGGGTAACGTTGGCGCTCGAAATATTGCCGAATTTCAACAAACGGAGATTATCATCGCGCCTTCTATCAAGACGGAAGGAAAGCTTTTTCAAACGGTTCAAAGCGTTGGGATGGGAACGAGCTGACGTTTTAACGTTTCAACGCTTCACGCTTTAGCAATTCACCGCCATGACCGATCGCAGAGTTGTTATCACCGGCATGGGCCTCCTCACGCCGGTCGGGAACGATATAGAAACGTTCTGGTCCAATCTCAAGAACGGCGTCAGCGGCATTCACACAATCGATGCATTCGATACGACGGCGTACGATTGCAAAATCGGCGGCCAAGTCCGCGGCTTCGATCCGAAGCTATTCTTCAAAAATCCGAAGGATGTTCGCCGCACCGATCGATTTTCGCAGCTTGCGATGGGAGCGGCAAAGATGGCTCTCGCTGACAGCGGGATTGATTTGGCGAACCTGAAACAGCGAGATCGTTTCGGCGTCGTCGTCAGCAGCGGAATCGGCGGACTGAAAACACTTCAGGATCAATTAACAATCCTTTTGACCAAGGGACCCTCCCGGACTTCGCCGTTCACGATTCCAATGCTGCTCAGCAACATGGCGAGCGGCCTCATCTCGATGGAGTTCGACCTGCACGGGCCTAACATGTGTATCGTTACCGCGTGCGCGACATCAAACAACGCGATCGGCGAATCCTGGCGAATTATTAAATTTGGCGATGCCGACATTTTCCTCGCCGGCGGCTCAGAGGCGTCTGTCGTTGAGATTGGTCTCGCTGGATTTTCTGCCATGAGGGCGTTGAGCACGCGTAATGATGAACCTGAACGCGCCTCGCGCCCATTTGATCGTGACCGGGATGGTTTCGTTGTCAGTGAAGGCGCAGGAATCGTTGTGGTAGAGGAATTGGAACACGCCAAAGCGCGTGGAGCAAAGATTTACTGTGAACTCACAGGATACGGTCTTTCTGCCGACGCCTATCACATGACGGCTCCGCTGCCAAATGGCGAAGGTGCTGCGCGTGCGATGCAGTTGGCGTTAGACCATGCACGTCTATCACCTGATCAGGTCGACTATATCAACGCGCATGCTACGTCGACTGATATCGGCGACATCTGCGAGACACGCGCGATCAAACAGGTGTTTGGAGACTATGCCTACAAGGTCCCGATCAGCTCTACCAAGTCGATGACCGGCCACTTGTTAGGCGGCGCCGGCGGAATCGAAATGGCCGCCTGCGCGCTCGCTATCCGCGATTCGGTCATCCCGCCAACAATCAATCTGGAAAATCCGGGAGAAGAATGCGACCTCGATTACACACCCAATGTCGCGCGCGAAAAGAAGGTACGCGTTGCTTTAAACAACTCATTCGGTTTCGGTGGCCACAATGCCACCCTGGTCGCGGCCGCGTTTGAAAAATGAGCTAATGTGCGACCGCTGGGCGCGTCGCGACGTGCGGCAATCGTTTTGACTATTCACCCCTCACCGGTCACTATTTAGTCGCGAACGCTTTCGACGTCCACTGTCGCACGCGGGCATAGCTTAATGGTAAAGTTCCAGCCTTCCAAGCTGGCCATGCGGGTTCGATTCCCGTTGCCCGCTCATTTACCACCAAATCAAGCGCTTATACTGATTTTGATAGCCCTGACATGCACCAGTGCTAACGGAAAGTGCAAACAAGTCCACAGCCGTTCAATAAAAACGAATCCAGCGCAATCCTCGTGCGCCCACGGGACGTTTCTGTACACGCTCGCGTGGCGCTGGCAACGTGATCGATACGTGTGAGCACGCGGGCGATTTCAAAGAACCGTACCGCGGCATGAAACAAAAAGCCGCCACGCGGTGAAACGTGACGGCTGATTTGCGAGTTGCTGCTGTATGGGGACAACAGTTTGCAGCCGTGATTAAATAAGTTTGCAGCCCTGCTCTCCTGCTACCCTGCAACATGGTTCCATGGTCTCAGGGCAATCTGGGCTCGATCCTCAGCGGTCCTTAGTCGTGTCTTCAGCCTGCGACACTGAAACTCTGCATCACGATAACGCTTCTTGGTGCTTAATGCTCTTGTGCATCCCTGTTCGATTGTTCCTTTGACCCTTTGTGACCCCACTCCTGTGGCTACATGGAACAGGGATGAAGGGATGCAGGGCGGCAATTGGCCGCCTCGGTTTTTCTCCGCCGAATATTTTTACTCGGAAAATGTCCGGCAACCCTGCCGAGATCAAGGCTCAGTGTGAACCGACCGAGCCAACTGAAGGACCAACAGATTTTCCGCGAATGAGAAGGTTGTAACCAGCCGAAATCACACGCCGCGCTTCTTCGCCAGTTTCCGGGTCGCTGCGAAGCGGGTCGTCGTGGACGCTTTGCTTAACCTCGAAGGTGCGGATCGGTTTGGTTGGGTCGGTGGTTTCGTAAATGTAAGTCGGCATCGCGACAATCTACTCGTAAACGGGCTGGGCGCATTCCTTTTCGGGGAAAAGAAAAATTCTTCGACGACGAATAACATTAGGTAACGGGGCGTTTGATCTGTTCATAAATCGAGGCGGCCTTCCGCGCGCGGGGGTATACCCATGAGGAGGGGGTCTTTGGTCGCGATAAAGGAATGCCGACAGTAATCGGGCGGCAGTGATTCAGCGCGTTCGGATATCGGGCGATATGAACCTTCATTTCTTGCCCCGGTTTTTAGCAGCCCATTGATTCGCGGGAAAGATTTTTTGACTGGCGACTATTCACACTCTCTGACATTCTCATTTGCGTGCCAATGAAGTTTTGGGAAATCATCGCCGATAATCTAAGCAAAGCCGGTTTCAGTTGGGGCTGCGTCGCAACGGTTGATTCCAACGGACAAACGATCTTCGTTGCTGATGCACACCGCGACAACGGAAAGAGATTCATCGTCACCGCCGACGAAAAACTGAGAGCGTTTCTCGAACTTCAACGAGTCACGCGCGAATCAGTGCGCTTTTGAAATGCTGAATGATTCGCCGACGTGGTCGTGTGTCTCGATCACGTTGCCTGCCTGATCGTAAATGCGAACCACAGCGTCATGTGAGCGGCTGAAAAACTTGGCGTGGTCGACTGCGTCTGTGATTGCTTTTGGCCCGCGATACCACATCGGACTATAGGGAAGCGCATTACCGACTAGATCGACACCATGTTTGTCAGCTCGTGGCCGAATTTCGTAAACGTCTGTGCGAATCGTCGATCTCTTAGGGCGCCGCAT
>DASZGW010000051.1:0-16175 GCA_035938475.1 Candidatus Udaeobacter sp. | reverse complement strand
ACTGGAATTTTACGCAGTCGGTCTTGTTTCATATGCGGTCCTGAAGGTGTTAACGCCTGCGTTTTACGCAATCGGCAAACGCAACACGCCAATGATCATCAGTTTCCTTGCGATCGGCGCGAACCTTTTTCTGAACTGGCTTTTTACCTTTCGGCTTGGGTGGGGACACCGTGGTCTGGCTTTTTCGACGAGTCTCGTTGCAACAATCAATTTCCTGTTGCTTTACGCGTTAATGCGACGCCATGTGCGCAGGCTGGAAACACGTCAGCTGCTGGTTGGCCTCGGAAAAATGTGTCTTGCCGGGGCGGTACTGGCATTGGTCTGCTGGGCGGCAAATTACTGGTGGCTTGGCGCCTGGGCGGAGTTGCGCTTTTTTCCAAAGTTATGTGAGCTGCTGGTCGCGATCGCGGTCGGTGCAGCGGCATTCTTTGGCTGCGCTTACTTGTTGCGCATAAGCGAAGTGCAGGACATTGCCGATGTTTTTCGGAGGCGATTTTGGTAATCTGCGAATTATCTCAGAGCCTGATCGAAGTCCTCGATTAGATCGTCTGCATTTTCGAGGCCTATCGATAATCGCAAAAGGCCTTCAGGCGAAGTTGTTCCTGCGCCTTCAATCGATGCCCGATGTTCGATCAAGCTTTCCACGCCGCCGAGACTGGTCGCTCGGGTAAAGATTTTTGTTTTAGCGGCGACTGACATTGCTGCGTCACGTCCGTCCTTAACCTCAAGCGAAAGCATCCCACCAAACATTGACATCTGTTTTGCGGCAATCTCATGTCCAGGATGGGGCGTTAACCCGGGATAATGGACGCGTGCGACTTTTGGGTGTTGGGAAAGGAAATCGGCGACTTTCATGGCGTTCTCCGAATGCGCGCGCATTCGCCACGGCAGCGTGCGCATGCCGCGCAAAATTAGCCAGCAGTCGAAAGGGGAGGGGACTGCGCCGCCCTCATATTGGATACTGCGGATACGTTGGAAAAAATCATCCTCCACCTTGGAAATGACGATTCCTCCGAGAACATCGCAATGACCGCCGAAATATTTTGTCGTGGAATGCAGGACTAAATCCGCACCCAAGTCGAATGGACGCTGCAGCGTTGGCGCCCACGTATTATCACAAACGCAGGTCGCGCCAGCTCCGTGGACAATTTGGGCGACGGCGGCAAGATCGACAATTCTTAACAGAGGATTCGATGGGGTTTCCATCCAGGCGAGCTTTGTTTTCGAGCGAAGCGCCTTTTCAACGGCGCGAAGATCGCTCATATCAACGAAGCTGACATCGAGTCCCCAGCGGAGGAACATTTCGCGCAGTAATCGCGATGTTCCGTAGTAAGCATCCACATGCGCGAGGACGTGATCGCCTGGCGCCAGTGCCTGAAAGATGGACATGCTAGCTCCGGTTCCGGAGGCGAAAGCTGCCGCCGCAGTACCGCCCTCCAGCGCACTGATTCCCTGCTCGAGCGCCTGACGGTTTGGATTGTTGTTGCGCGTATACATGAACCCGCGCGAATACGTGCCCTCGGCGTCGCGCTCGAACGTGGTTGAAAGATGAATCGGCGACGAAACTGCGCCGGTCGCCGGATCAACGGTGTGGCCCGCATGGACAGCTAGAGTCTCAATTTTCATTGTGGTTGATTTTTCGAACGGACGCTACGGGTTGCAAATGAGATTGTCGACCTTACGCTGTTGCGGCCTTCGGAGTTGACTCGCCAATGTTTTCGGAGTTGACGGCTCTATTCGCCCAGCGCAAATAGCAACCTGCATTTGGCGACCGACCGGTCCAGCCTGCGAGTTCATTTTCGTGAGTATCTACAACGATGACGTGTTTCAGATGGCCTGTGATCAATTTCAGGTCATCGCCGATTACTTGAGTATCGATAAGAACGATCGCGAGCGGCTGATGTATCCAAAGCGCGCCATCGCCGTGACCTTGCCGGTGCACATGGATGATGGCAGAACGAGAACTTTTCAAGGCTATCGTGTTCAACATCACTTGACCCTCGGCCCGACAAAGGGCGGGACGCGCTTCGCTCCGTCCTTATCCATGGGCGAAACTGCGGCGCTGGCCATGTGGATGAGCTGGAAATGTGCGCTGTCCAATTTGCCGTACGGCGGAGCAAAAGGCGGAGTCGCGGTGGATCCTGCGAAATTATCCCGGACCGAGCTGGAGGCGGTCTCGCGTCGGTACATGCAGGAGATGATTCCATTTGTCGGGCCACACACCGACATTATGGGCCCTGATATGGGCACCAACGAACAGGTCATGGCGTGGTTCATGGACACCTATTCAGTGCATCAAGGTTATTCCGTCAGTGAAATCGTGACCGGCAAACCGGTAGCCATCGGCGGAACGGAAGGCCGGCGGGAAGCAACCGGGCGCGGCGTCGTGTACCTGGTCGAGCGCGCGATGAATATGTTGAAAATGGATCCCGAAAAATGCACGGCGATTGTGCAGGGATTCGGCAACGTTGGATCAGTGGCTGCTCTCTCCCTCGGCTACAAGACTGGGGTCAAAGTTATTGGTATTAGCGACGCACATGCGGCGATCTACAATTCGAAAGGAATAGATATCCAAGCCGCCGAACAGCACATTTTGAAGAAAGGGACTCTGCGGGCATTTGCCCAGGACAATCATGTCGATCCGAAAGAACTCCTCACGATGCCGTGCGATATACTGGTGCCGGCAGCAGTCGATCGCGTAATTAACGGAAAGAACGCCGGGCAACTCAAATGCCGAATCCTCGCCGAAGCTGCTAATGGGCCGACCACTCCGGAGGCAGACCTGATTCTGGAAAAACGCTGGGACGAAATCTTTGTGATCCCTGACATTTTGTGCAACGCCGGCGGCGTAATTGTTTCTTACTTTGAGTGGGTCCAGGGATTGCAATCCTATCTGTGGACGGAAATGGAAGTGACCGACAAGCTTTTCCGCATCCTGGAACATTCGTTTGCGCAGGTCATTCGACGAGCGAAGGCGCATAAGATTTCTCATCGCACCGCCGCCATGGCCATCGGCGTCGAGCGCGTGCTCAAAGCTAAAAAGGTGCGCGGCCTGTTTCCGTGAGTGTTGTTGTAGCAACGCTCCTGTTGGGGCGTTGCATTATTTCAAAGCCAAAGACGCCCACACACGGCGCACAGCGCCGTGGCTACAATGCTTGCACTCTACAATGAAGTTTTCGCATACTGAAGATCAGCGAGAAAATCAACATCTCGACATCTTGACCGATGAGGAGAACGGCATGCGAATCGTCGTTTCCCGTCTGGGTGCGGAATTAATCAGTCTCGCCCGAGTTAACGAGGCGGGCGAATGGACCGGTTTTCTTTACCGGGACAACGACCTTTCAGCGCCCTCTCAGGGATGGGCGAATCATGCGACGGTGATGGGTTACTATCTCCATCGGCTTAAAGACGGACGCAGTTTGTACCGGGGGCATGAAATCAAAGGCGGGAATCACGGTTTTCTCCGCTCTAAAACATGGCACTTCACCGGAACTTCTCTTCAGGAAAACGGCGCCTCATTAGAATATCGCATCACGCCGAATGATTTCTCAGCAGATGAATATCCGCTGAAAGTCAGCGTGACCCTGACCTACAGGATCGATGCGAACAAAGTGACCGCGCTTTTCGAGTTTCGAAACGAGGAGCCTGAACTGGAAGCGCACGTTTCTTTTGGATTGCATCCGGGATTCGCGGCGACCTCGTTCGAAAGCTTCCATCTTCAAATGCCCAGAGGACTTTACCGGCGTCACTTTTCGCCGGGAAATTATCTTTCCGGTCAGACCCGTGATATCGAATTCGCAGGTGGGGAAATGCCGTTTCCCAAAACCGAATTACCCGGTTCCATTATTCTGGAGCTTCTCGATGTTCCAAGGCGTCAGTTTTCCTATGTCGATCCGCCAAGCGGCCGCTGGGTGATCGCCGATTTAACAGGCGTCCCTTATCTGACTTTGTGGTCCGATGGTGGACCATTCCTTTGCATCGAACCATGTTGGGGGCTCACTGATCATCATCAACAGCGGGCCTTTGAAAATAAGGAAGGAATTCAAACAATCGCGCCCGGCGGCGTACTGCGCGCGTCGTTCAGCATGGCCCCCGAACTTGCCTCCTGCGATTAGCAGATAACTGACCACTGACAAGCGATCACTTACCCCTAACCACTATGCCAGCTGATTCACTTCGCGCTTTGCTAGCGCACTCAATTGATTATGCGGGAATGTTTCCGCCCTGTAGTCTCGGGCTCGAACCAGCCCTAACAAATCAGGCTGAGTATGTCCGCTCTCTGGACGCTTGGATGCTTGGCGCGTTCGTTCTCTCCACTGAACAATTCGATGCGACCAAACAACTCCTTTCGCAATTTGATGCTCAGCATCCACTGCGCGTTGCTGCGCTCGGACCGAAGACTGCGAGCACGGATGCCTTTCTTGAAGCGCTCGATAACGCGGATGCAGCGATCCGCTCGTTATCGAGACACAACGTCGATCTAATATCAATCAGTCACCTTGAGATGTTTTTACCGCAAGACATCGACCTCACGTCGCTGCAGGAAGCGAAATCGATTCTCGGTGATTTGCCGGTTTTCTGGGAAGCGCCCCCGGACAGAGCGGAACAGACTATTGCGTTGCTCGCTGAATCGAACTCAGATTCCGACTTGGCGACCTTCGGCTACAAACTGCGCACCGGCGGAGTGACTACGGATGCGTTTCCAACCTCGATGCAGATTGCCAAAGCGCTCGTGACCCCGGCTACGCATCAACTGCCGATCAAGTTTACAGCCGGTCTTCACCATCCGCTGCGACAATACCGAGAGGAAGTCCAAACAAAGATGCACGGTTTTCTGAATGTGCTGGGTGCGGCGGCGCTCGCTGCCGAGTACCGATGGGATACGAATCAAACCGCGATGATGCTGGAAGACGAAAATGTGGATTCGTTTTCGTTCACTGACGATTTTTTTGCGTGGCGCGAATGGCGGATCGATACCAAACGGCTGCAATATCGCCGGCGATTCGTGGTGTCGTTTGGCAGTTGCAGCTTCGATGAGCCACGCGAAGATTTGCGCGCACTCGGATTCCTGTAAGGTAGGGGCGGTTCACCTGAACCGCCCTCGCCGCGTAGACACACGCAACGGGCGATTGAGGTCAATCGCCCATACCAGTTATGCTACTCAAATCATTCGTCGACGTTTCGCAGGTTTCGCATTTTCCCATCCAAAATCTTCCCTTCGGCATCTTTCAGCCGAAAGGAGGCAAACCGCGCGCCGGAGTCGCCATCGGCGATTTGGTTGTCGATCTTTCTGCTCTCGAAGAACTCGGCCATTTCCGTTCGCCGGAATTTCGAGGCCGAAAGCCTTTTTCAGAAGATTCGCTGAATGCGTTCCTCGCGCTTGGTCGTCCGGCGTGGCGTAAGGCTCGGACAGTTCTTCAACGTCTTCTCTCGTCCAAAACGCCGATTCTGCGTGACAACGCGAGGCTGCAGGCGCGGGTCTTTCATGCGCAAAAGAGCGTCACCATGAAATTGCCCGTGCGCATTGCCAATTATACCGATTTCTATTCGTCGTATCACCATGCGCACAACGTGGGCACAATGTTGCGTGGGCCGGAGAACGCGCTGATGCCAAATTGGAAATGGCTGCCTGTAGCGTATCACGGACGCGCCAGCTCGGTTGTGATCAGCGGGACCGATGTGCGGAGGCCACAAGGCCAAATCAAACCGCCCGACGCTACGATGCCGACTTTCGGTCCGACAAAGAGCCTCGATTACGAACTCGAAATGGCGTTCCTGATTGGCCCGGGAAATTCGTTAGGCGAACCGGTGCCGATTCATCGCGCGGTCGATCATATCTTCGGCCTGGTTCTAATGAACGATTGGAGCGCGCGGGATATTCAGGCGTGGGAATACCAGCCGCTCGGTCCGTTCCTGGCCAAGAATTTTTGCACCAGCATCTCACCATGGGTGGTGACACTCGAGGCCCTTGAGCCTTTCCGAAAACCGCTTCCAACGCAGGATCCCGCGCCGATGCCATATTTGCGAGCAAAGGATGATTTCACGTTCGACATTCAACTCGAAGCGAGCTTGCAAACCTCATCGATGAATGCGGCTCACGTCATAACACGCTCCAATTTTCAAAATCTGTATTGGAGCATTGCCCAACAGCTCGCCCATCACACAATTAGCGGGTGTAATCTGCAGCCCGGCGATCTGCTGGCGAGCGGAACAATCAGCGGCCCGACAGAAGAATCGCGTGGCTGCATGTTGGAATTGACCTGGCGCGGCGCGAATCCCTTAAAGCTGCCGAACAGCGAAACGCGTAAGTGGCTCGAAGACGGCGATACTCTTGCCATTAGTGGCTGGTGCCAGGGTGATGCTTACCGCGTCGGATTTGGTGAAGTAAGCGGGCGGATTATTGGAAGTAACAAGTGACGAGTGAATTGCGACAAGATTGATCTCAAGCCGACTATTGTCTTTGCACGATGGATTTCCTGGATTGGGCACCCGTTGGTTTTCATCAGTCTTTCCGTGGGCATTATCATTGCCCTCCGCCTCGCTAATCGAGCCGGTCTGGCACTTTCGCTGACTTTGTTAGCGACCGTAATTCTGCCGATGGCACTCTTACTTTTTCGCGGGCTCCAATCAGGCCGGTGGAGCGATCCAGATGTTTCCATTCACGCTGAACGCGTCCGATTTTATCCGGGAGCGATTTCAATTTCGGCGGTGGCCGTGATTGTACTTTTGCTATCGCGCGCGCCCGGTTTCGCATTGCGCGGAGCCACGATGACATTGTTTCTACTGATTATGGCAGCGCTAATCAATTTTCGGATCAAGCTGTCGTTGCACGCGCTTTTTGCTTTCTATAGCGCGGTCATTCTGTTTGTGGTCAGTCCGGTCATCGGCACTGTAGCCTTCGCGCTGGCTCTCCTGGTTTTCTGGTCGCGCCTTTATCTAAAGCGCCATAATCTTCCGGAAACGCTCGTTGGCGCTTTTCTCGGTTTGCTGGGTGGACTGTTCACAGCTTGGTAAGACCGCGGACCTGGCGGCGCCGCGTCGCAGGAAGCAGCCTTAGTATCCTCGCGCAACGTAATGGCCGTGTATCCAGACTCTCTGGCCGTATCGATACCTCCAATGTCCTGGCCTCCAAACGTAATACACGCGTCCCGACCAGTAGCCGGGCCCACGAGCATAATACGGCCGATCCCCAACCGCGACCACGACGGAGCCTCCTCCATAATATGGCCCGGGACCGTAGTAAGGTCCGTAGCCCGGGTTCGCGGTGTAATAGCCTTCACACCCCCCTGCCCAGAACAGGGCTGAAAGCAAAAGAACCAGCAGAATCAATCGTCTCGATCGGGTTGCTGTTTCATTCGCAGTTGCCTTTGGGAGATAAACAGTGCTCATCTTCATATAATCATATTCGGTTTCGACAGAATTTTACGCGTCTGCGTTTAGGCGCTGCCCAAATTTAAAGCGCCCCTTCTAACATCGGCTGCCAATAGCTGCTACGAAAAAGGCAAGACTGTTTCCAAGCGTCGCGCTCGGAAAGCCGCCAGAGCTATACAACTCCCTGATCGAGCATCGCGTCCGCCACTTTCACAAATCCAGCGATGTTCGCGCCAACCACCAGGTTGCCCGGGTATCCGTATTCTTCGGCGGTTTCCCATGCGTTCTTGTGGATCGTGAACATGATGTGGCGCAAACGCGAATCAACCTCTTCGCGCGGCCATGGTAATCGCATCGAGTTTTGGCTCATTTCCAGGCCGGATGTCGCCACGCCACCTGCATTCGCCGCTTTGCCAGGGCCGAAGAGAATTTTTTTTTCGAGGAAAAGATCGACGCCCGCCGGCACGGTCGGCATGTTGGCCGCTTCGGAAACCAGGTAGCAACTATTCTCCACGAGTTTTTTAGCGTCTTCGCCGGTGATCTCGTTTTGCGTAGCGCAGGGAAACGCGCATTCACATTTGATCTTCCAAGGACGCTGGCCAGGCACATATTTGGCGCGAAACTTCTTCGCGTATTCCGCAATGCGTCCGCGCCGGACGTTCTTAATGCTTTTGACCCAAGCCAGTTTTTCTTCCGTGATGCCGTTCTTATCGTAAATATAGCCGCTTGAATCAGACATGGTGATCGGCTTGGCGCCGCACTCGATCAATTTTTCCACGGTAAATTGGGCGGCGTTGCCGGCGCCGGAGACAATACAAGTTTTTCCTTCGATTGTTTCGTTGCGCGTTTTAAGCATTTCCTGGGCGAAATAAACCGCGCCGTATCCTGTGGCTTCTGGCCGCATAAGCGAACCGCCCCAGTTAAGTCTTTTGCCCGTCAGTACGCCGGTGAATTCATTTGCCAGCCGCTTGTATTGGCCAAACAGATATCCGATCTCGCGACCGCCCACGCCGATGTCGCCGGCCGGCACGTCGGTGTGCGGACCAACATGACGGAATAGTTCGGTCATGAACGATTGACAAAAACGCATCACTTCAGTGTCGGATTTCCCCTTGGGATCGAAGTCCGCGCCGCCCTTGCCGCCGCCCATCGGCAGACCGGTAAGCGAATTTTTAAAAACCTGTTCGAACGCGAGGAACTTAACGATGCTGGCGCACACTGTCGGATGAAAACGCAGGCCTCCTTTGTAAGGACCGAGCGCGCTGTTCATCTGCACGCGGAACCCGCGGTTAACTTGAATCTGGCCTTTGTCATCGATCCAGGGGACCCGGAACTGAATTATGCGTTCCGGCTCAACAAGGCGCTCGAGAATCTTTCCGTCTCGATACTTCTTGTGACGCCCGATGACAGGCCGAATCGATTCGAGTACTTCGGTGACCGCCTGAAGAAACTCCGGCTCATTCGGATTGCGCTTCTTAACAACTTCGAGAACTTGCTGCACGAGGCCCATAAGGGTGTTACTTCTGCAGGTTATTTGCTTCGGGGGCAAATAAAAACAACGGCGCGCGATGCAGGGTCGAACCTGTCACTTGTCGCCGCGGTGACCGCTCTATCCCGATATCGCGCTTCAAGTTTCCAGCGAAAAGCAAGAGAATGCGCGATGCAGGGTTCGAACCTGCGACTTGTCGCCGCGGCGACCGGTCACGAAATTTCCCCTTGGATCTACCGGACTTGTAATTTCCAATTCCTTGTTTCTAATTGTTATCTCCACTCGCGCGATTAGCTCAGTGGTAGAGCACTTGCTTCACACCCGTGTTTTGGATTTTCTGCGATGGTCTGGCGCGGTCTCAATTGACCTTTCTACGAATGAAAAGAGTACGTTAGAACATTTCGGCTAACATGAGCGCGTGAGGGATAGGCCGGTGAAAGAGGCAGGTGAATGACTTTCCGGCTGCACGAACCGCTTTTTTAGCGTTTGCAGAACAGCCCCCGCAAGTGCAGGGCTTTGTTTTTTATTCGCCGTCCGCGCGGATTTGATCTCGCTGCGGCCGCCGATGAGAGCAACGGATTCAACGATCTCCGTTCACAAGCAGCTGGAGGAACGCATTGCTTACTCGCTGCCCGAAGAAGGAATTCGCCCGGTCAATTTCCCGAGACTGACTCTCGACGCTCTAGCCGATGCCGCTGCGTCACATCTTCATTGGCAGGGCGCACGACTAAACCTCTGCGAGGGCGCTACTCCGTCTCGAAGTCTAGGGCGCGTGCCGTTACTTTTCTGTAGCCGTTGTTCGTAGGTAAGACGGCCTGTGGCTCAGCTTGGTAGAGCGCCTGGTTCGGGCAAGTTTTAGGGGTTTCGGGCGGTTTCCGCGTCCGCCCCCGTAGCCAGAGGGAAACAGCCCTTCGCCGAACCGTAACCACGCTATCTCACGTCAGGCTAAGGTTGACTGATGAAGTTACTAACGCAGTTACTAACGGCCTAACGAACTTAAAACGTGGCGGGGTCTGACCGGGTTTGTGCAACAGAACGCGATTCCGGTCATTTCCAGTGCGGCGCGGGCTGGTCTGGCGGCGGCATTGCTGCGGCGATTCCAAGGAACGCAACCGCGACAATCGTGAAAGTTCTCGCCGGCGTCATTGCGCCCGTTCATATCACTTTGTCATTGCCGTGTGGAGAGCAAAAGAGCACAATCCGTCGCGTAAATTACTGGAATATCATCGCTGACACTCTCGACAGTCTGAATAAGGCGCGATTATGGAATTGACGTAATCTTAGCGCGCCTGACAAAGATGCCCATTGAGACTAAGAAAGAGATCGAGCTCGAAATCGCTCACGTCTTGTTCATCGACATCGTTGGCTACTCCAAGCTTTCGATTAACGAGCAGCGCGCAGCTGTTGATGAGCTGACGCAAATCGTCCGTGCAACCGAACAATTTCAACGAGCCGAAGCCGCGAGCCGTTTGCTTAAAATCCCGACGGGCGACGGGATGGCGCTGGTATTTTACACCAGTCCGGAAGCGCCTGCGCAATGCGCGCTGGAGATCAGCCCCCTGCTCAAAGAACATCCGCGCTTGCAGCTTCGGATGGGAATCCACAGCGGACCCGTCAGCGGGGTTGTGGATGTAAACGAACGGGCCAATCTCGCGGGCGCCGGAATCAACATTGCGCAACGGGTGATGGATTGTGGCGACGCCGGTCACATTTTGCTTTCAAAGCGCGTCGCCGAAGACTTGGAACAATACGATAAGTGGCGACCGCTGCTGCATGATCTTGGTTCGTGCGAAGTCAAGCACGGGGTGCGCGTCTCGGTCGTGAACCTCTACGACGATCAATTCGGCAATGCGAAGCTGCCGCTAAAATTCGAGACCGCCCAGAAACGCCGGGCCCGCGTGCGTTGGGCGGAAGTGGCCATCGCGCTGCTGGTGCTTGTTGCGATTATTGCTGCCTTCGTCTTGCTCCCGCGGAAACCGACGCACTCGGCCGTGGCGATCGGTGAAAAAAGCATCGCGGTCCTTCCGTTCGAAAACCTGAGCAGTGATAAGGAGAACGCTTATTTTGCCGAAGGCATTCAGGACGAGATTCTGACCGATCTGGCCAAGGTGGCGGATTTGAAAGTGATCAGTCGCACGAGCGTGATGCAATATCGCGATTCCGCCGCCCGCAATTTGCGCGAGATCGGTCAGCAACTTGGCGTCGCGCACGTTTTGGAAGGAAGTGTGCAGCGGGCGGGCAACGAAGTCCGTGTAAATACGCAATTGATTAATGCGCACACCGACGCGCATGAGTGGGCGGAAAAATACGATCGGCCAATCAATCACGTGTTCGCCATTCAAACCGAGATCGCCAACGCCATCGTGCAACAGCTGCAAGCGCACTTGTCGCCAAGCGAAAAGGCCGCGATTGCGGAAGCGCCGACGAAAGATCTGGTGGCGTTCGATCTTTTCCGGCGGGCCCGCATTTTGGACGATGAGGTTAATGATCCGGGTTCCGGACCCGGTTTGTTCCAAGGGCTCAGTCTGCTGGAAGAAGCGGTAAGGCGTGACCCGAATTTCTACCTCGCCTACTGCCTGATGGCCGAAATAGATCTCGATCTTTACTGGGGCGGATTTGATCACACCCCCGGCCGGCGCGATCATGCGTTGTCGGCGTTAAAACAGGCTGAAGGTATCAATCCCGACGCGGGAGATGTGCATCTGCAAAAAGCCGACTACGCCTATCACGGTTTTCGCGACTACGAGACCGCCCGGAGCGAGTTGGAGCTGGCGCGCAAATCTTTGCCGAACTCATCGCGTCTCTACACGATGATCGCCGCGATCGATCGCCGCCAGGCGCGGTGGGATGAGGCCGTTCGCAATTTCGATCGTGCGGTTGAACTTGATCCGCGCGACTTCACCACCTTGTCGGAGGCCGGATATACTTACGGAGCTCTTCATCGATATCCTCGAGCATCGCAGTTGATTCAACAGGCGGCAGCGCTCTCGCCGAAAGATCCTTTCGTGCGGGCGGCGCTGGCCGAGTCTCCTTTCCTGGAGCGTGCCGACATCGGTCCATTACGAACCGAGCTCAACAAGATTCTCGCCGAAGGAAAGGAAGTGGCGTCGCATGTCGCAGGTTATTTTATCGAGTGTGCGCTGGCGGAGCACGATCATACCGCGGCGGTGAAGGCCCTCGACTTGGTTCCTGCTGATGGCACGATCGATTCGCGCTATGACATGTCCTGGCCGCGCGACTGGCATGTCGGTTTGGTGGCGCATTGCTTCAACGAGGAGACGGCCGCGAAAAATGCATTCAACTCCGCGCGAACGGTCGCTGCGAAAACCGTTTCCGAACAGCCAGAGTATGCTTCGGCGTGGACGATTTTGGGCGTGATCGACGCTGGTCTGGGCCGTAAGAGTGAAGCCATCGCTGAAGGAAAACGCGCCTGTGAATTGCTGCCGCTCTCGAAGGACGGATGGGACGGCGTGGGCTTCGTCAGTTATCTCGCTTTGATTTACAGCTGGGTCGGAGAAAAAGGTCTGGCGCTCGACCAGCTCGAGATTTCGGCCAAGGCTCCGAACGGGATCACCTACGGCGAACTCAAACTCAATCCGACGTGGAATGCATTGCGCGGCGATCCGCGCTTCGAGCAAATCGTCGCCTCGCTCGCCCCGAAAAAACCGTAAAGCTCAACCACGCTGTTCTGCTAACAGGCTACGCTCGACATAACATGAATTACTGGGAATTGATCGCTAACAATCTGAGCAAAGCCGGTTGGAATTGGGCTGTGTCTCGGCGATTGATTCCAACGGGCGAGCAATCTGGATTGCTGACGCACATCGCGACAATGGAAAGCGGTTTGTCGTTCGTAGCGATGTAAAGCTGACAGCGTTTCTCGAACTTGAACGAGTCACGCGCGAATTATTGCGCTTCCAAAATGCCCAATGATTCGGCACAATTTGCGCCGTGCAACCTTTTGAGCGCTTCTCCCTGGGAACGGCAAGATAGGCTGCAAGATGCAATCTAATTATAGTTAGATGCAGTCACTAGCGGCGACAACAAACTGATGACGACATGATTACCTCAATTCATACGTTGATTTACTCCGACGATGCTAACGCAACGCGGGCGTTTTTGCGCGACGTGCTCGGCTGGAAATACGTCGCCGAGGATTTCGATAACGATTGGCTCATTTTCAAATGCGGGCCGAGTGAGATGGGCGTGCACCCAACCCACAGCCACTGGGAGGGCCAAAGCTACGATTTCCCGCGTCACCACTCGATCGCCCTGATGTGCGACGACATCGAGGCCACGGTCGCCGAGTTGCGGGCGAAAGGAGCGCAGTTTCGAGGTCCTATCGAGCAACGTGAATATGGCCGTGTGATAATGATGGCGGTGCCAGGCGCGGATGACATCCAGCTCTACCAGCCGACTCACAAGCTGGCGTACAACCTCTAGTAAGTCATCTAACCAATCGATGAAGCCAACGGCCCTTTTCGCCGTGGTGCCTTAGCTTTTTTTTGCTCGCCTTCCGCTTGGCTCGCTGTTGCAATGCTCTTCTTAGCAAGACTGATGCCTACCCTAATGAAAGCTTTTCGATCTTTCACTTCCGTTGTCGGCATCGTAGTGTGTATTTGCGGATGCGCCACTTCGGGGACAGACCGCGTCGTTCAAATCGGACCGAACACTTACAAGATGGGCGGTCTTGGCAAGTCTACTGATTTTTCCGGCAATGCGGTCGCAGCGCGGCTCTACCAGCAAGCTGCGGAGTTCTGTCGGAGCAAAGGTGGCGAGATGATTCCCTTGAACAGCACAGCACAGGACTCGAAACCAGGCCAGTATGCATCTGCGGAGATTCGGTTCAACTGCGTGCCTGCAAGCAGATGATCGTGCGAAGAAGGCGAGCGTGATGATTACGCGAACCATCTAACCGATCGATGAAGCCAACTCCGAAAGGATTCGCGAGCAGGCTGGCCCCATTGCGAAATAAGTTCAGCGTGTTTGCCACGACACCCTGGATTTCATCCAGGTGCCCGGCTACCCTAGTGCGATTTGCGTCTTCGCGCTCGCGCACTCCCGCCGTAATGTTGTCCAACGCTAGTCGTGGCTTATCTCTTTCTCGTTAGATGCTAAAGCGTTCCTTGACTCGATTACTATTGCTCCGCGCCGCTGGCCTAATGCTGATGACGCTCGGTATTGTTCACCTGATCGCGACGCCGCATATCGCTACTTTGATTCGCCACGCAACTTCTCCGGTTTCTGCCCAGTGGCTCATTCCGCCGATGCTTTTGAATCACATTATTGTCGGAGTGCTGCTGATTCCTTTGGGCTTTCTGACGACCTACGCCGCTCCGCATGCGGCGAGCGGTGCACCTTGGGCGCAGGTTGTCGTGCGGACCACCGCGCTCTCGGTTGCGACCTTGCCGGTCGCTCTCTTCGCGCTGATGGGGACACGCTACTATTTCGATGCGCCACTATTTGTTGTGGGTGCAGCCGTCACTGTTATTGTCGCAGTTACGCTTTTGATTGTTGCCTTCGGCCGATGAGCCGGGCACACCAAGCATCTAACGTGAAGGAAATTTATATGGGAAAGTTTGTCATCGTTGCTTATCGACCACGTCCAGGTAAAGAAAAGGAGCTTCTTCGACTGACAAGAGAGCATTTGCCGATCTTGCGAAGTCAGGGATTGGCGACAGATAGGCCGTCATACGTGATGAAATCCGCGGACGGCACGATCATCGAAGTCTTCGAATGGAAGTCTGCAGCCGCAATCGCGGCGGCCCACGAAAATCCAGTATGGCAGGCAATGTGTGGACGATATAGCGAAGCGTGCGATTACATTCGTCTGGAGGATCTAAGCGAGAGCAAAAACATGTTTGCCGAGTTTGACTCGGTCGATCTTTGAAACGACGCCTAACCAATCGCTGGAGCCAACCGCTGGCCGCCGTACTGAAAATCTGAAGGATGAATTATGAAGGATGAAGTGAAAGCAAAGCTCGCCGCCGCCAGCGGCGGCTCAGCTCCATCTCGTTAGGCCCATCGCATGAAGCGTTTTCTCGTCACCGTCCTTGTTGTTGTTGCAGTTCTTGTGGCGGCCCTTGGACTCGCGATTGCACTTGGCGGACCAGGCGAGCCGCCGCCGCCAATGTCGAGCATTAATGACCCTTTCAAGAACGTGGATTTCTCCGATCTGTCGGAACGCAGTCATTTCACGGCTCGCGATGGCACTAAGCTCGCCTTTCGGGCCTACCCGGCAATCGACGCGATCAAGGGCAGTGTCGTGCTGGTGCACGGCTCCTCCGCCAGTAGCAGCAGCATGCATGTGATGGCCAAGAGCTTCGCCGCGGCTGGATATGCAACCTATGCGCTGGACATTCGAGGACACGGCCAATCCGGTGCCAAAGGTCATATCGCCCATATCGGGCAGTTAGAGGAAGACATGGAGGATTTTGTCCGTGCGATCAAATTAGCTCAACCTTCCACCTTAGTTGGGTTCTCTTCCGGCGGCGGATTTGTGCTTCGCTTCGCGGGCAGTCCACGTCAGGAACTATTCTCCAACTATCTTCTTCTTTCCCCTTGGATCAGTCAGGACGCAGCAACGTTGCGTCCGGGCAGCGGCGGCTGGGCTACCGTGGGGGTTCCGCGCATCATCGCGATCGCCGTGCTAAACGGGTTTGGAATGCACGCGTTTGACGACCTGCCGGTGGTCAAATTCGCGGTCGACGAGAGGGACAAAGGTTTCCTCACGCCGGAATATTCATTCGCCCTCGCACAGAACTTCAGACCCGAGCGCGACTACCAGGCAAACATTCGAGCGATTAGGCAAACTCTTCGGGTGCTCGTCGGTCAAAACGATGACGTGTCGTACGCCGATCGGTTTGCAGCCGTTTTCAAGACAGCTGGCAAAGATGTTCCTGTTAGAGTTCTCCCGGGGATCGACCACATCTCACTCACACTTGATCCAGTCGCCGTCCAAGCGGCAATCGCGGCGGTTGAAAGCATGGATCACGAAAAGCCTAACCAAACGATGCAGCCAACCGCTGGCCGGCGTACGAACAAGCTTTCCGTGACTCCAACCTTTCCTCCCGCCGCCATGCGCGCCCTCGCCAGCGGTGGCTTATCTCTTTCTCGTTAGATGCTAATGCGCGTCGTTGCCGTTATGTTATTGCTGTCCGCGGGCATCGCTGCCGAGGCGGTGTCATACTCGTTTGTTTCTAAGGCGAGCGGGCGATTGGGCGGGCCGATCCGCTTCGAGTTTTACCGTGATTCGACCACACGTCCGAAGACCGATATCGAGTCATTCACCGTTTCTATGCGGACGGCCGATGAC
>DASZGW010000050.1:0-23429 GCA_035938475.1 Candidatus Udaeobacter sp. | reverse complement strand
CCGTTGCCTCGTTGATAAGCGAGGCGCTCCACAGACAGATCAATTGCGTTTTAGATTGCGTAGCTCGTTGAGCACGAAATTAGCTGTTCGTCGACCGCGATTGCGTAGAAATCTCCATGCCCCGGCATCGACAAAATAAGTGAGCAGGATACTATCCCGGGTTTTCACTTCTGGCCCTACGGGGTCTGCCGAATGCCAGGTGTTGTCGGCAACTGCAAACGCATAGCCACTGTTTGGGGAAAATGGCATTTGCGCCTTTTTTGGTTTTCTCCCGTTGGGGAGCACCCCGTGAAAGATAGTTCCGATATGAGGCGTTGAGTTGTCGGGTGGCAAATAGAACTGGACCGTGATGCCTTTCCACAGACTGTCGGTATGTTTGAAAATGCGATATCCTGGAATATCGCGCGTTAGGATTGGCACGGGATACATGGTTACCTTGCCGAAGTTTTCGCCGAACCGGCGTTTCAAGCCTGGCGCTAGTCGCTGCACGAAGGCCGTCTCCAACTCTTTGGAACGAAGAACGCGACCGGCCACATCCCAGACTGCACCTTTGTTCGGCGGCAAGTGGCGGATGTATTCAGGAAAAAGATCAATCTTTGCGCGAGTCGGTTTTCCGTCAGGCCTGCTGCTTCCCATTTTGCTTTTGCCGGACATCGCGCGGTAATCCTCCGGCACTGGAATCGCGTGCAGCATCTCCACGTAGAAATCGTCGGGAAATACGCGGTCGAATCTCAAATGATAAAACGGCGCCTCATCAGCGTGCGCCGCTTGAACAGAGTCGATGACGAAATCGGTCAAATTGTTGACTGACCACGATTGTCTCATTGATTGAATTGTTCCCGTGAACCATGAGTCAAACAACTGAAAAACACTCGCGTTTCTCGCGCATAGGCGGCTGGGTTGCCGAATTAGTTCTGGTCTTCGTTGGCGTTTACGCGGCGTTCTGGCTCAATGATTACCAGCAGCATCGGCAGGATGCGGAACGGCACGACCGAATCCTGGCGTCGATCGAACAACTGCTGCGGGAAGGCATTGAGAGCGGAAAAATTAGTCGCGCGAACGAAGAACGAGCCGCGGCGGATTTTCAGCGTGCGCTTGACGCAGGTGAGATGCCGGCGCTGCGTCCCTTTGTTTTCATCACGGACTACAGCCCAGGCGACTTCGCCACGATGCTTCAATCGGGTGGCATTCAACTGCTCGATTTGCAAACGATTACTGCGCTGCGCAACGACGAATCGGTCATTCGGTGGGGTCTGAGTCGCATGGCGTGGTATCAAAAGTTAAGCGACGAACTGATTGTGCCGAATCTGAACCAGGACATTTCCTTCTTCTACGATCCGGCCACCAAGAAATTGCGAAAACAGTTCGAGATATATCCTGAAGCCCTAGAAGCAACTGTGAAATTTGCCAACGATCTTGAACGAACCCACACCGAGCTTCTCAAACAAATCCAAGCCGAACGGAAACGAACTCATTGACATGAACCCGACGTCCCGAATCTTCCCACTTCTCTTCTGCATTTTGGCCGCGAATCTCGCGTCCGCCACCGATTATCCGGCGCCGACTGAGGGCGATTACACGATTCGCGATTTCAAATTTGCGTCGGGCGAAACACTCCCGGAGCTGCGTCTCCATTACCGGACTCTGGGAAAATCGGAGAAAGATGCGCAGGGCAAAACGACAAATGCCGTTCTCATCATGCATGGGACAACTGGCAGCGGCGCGCAATTTATTCGCCCCGAATTTGCCGGCGAGCTATTCGGGAAAGATCAGCCGCTCGATGCGACGAAGTTTTTCATTGTGTTGCCGGATGGAATCGGTCACGGCAAATCGAGCAAGCCGAGCGACGGCATGCACGCGAAATTCCCGCGCTACGGTTATCTTGACATGGTGGAGGCGCAGTATCGTCTGCTTACGGAGGGGCTCGGCGTGAATCACGCGCGACTCGTAATGGGAACGTCGATGGGTGGAATGCACACCTGGTTATGGGGCGAGTTACATCCCGATTTCATGGACGCGCTCATGCCGCTGGCAAGTTTGCCGACCCAGATTTCCGGGCGCAACCGTGCATGGCGCCGCATGGTCATCGATGCGATCCGCAACGACCCGGCATGGAACGACGGGGATTACAAGACTCAACCGCCGAGCCTGCGCACCGCTGCCGAGATGCTTTGGTTCATGAGCAGCAATCCGGTCCTCCGCCAGAAAGATGCGCCTACACTTGCCAAAACGGATGAAGTTCTGGACAAATTTGTCGAGCAAATTGTCAAGACCGATGACGCAAATGACGTGCTCTACGCGTTAGAAGCTTCACATGATTACGATCCCGCACCAAATCTTGAAAAAATCCAGGCGCCGCTTCTGGCAATCAACTCTGCCGATGATCTGATCAACCCGCCGGAGCTCGGGATCCTCGACCGTGAGATCAAGCGGGTTCCGCATGGCCGCGCCATCGTGATTCCGTTCAGCGACAAAACGCGCGGTCACGGCAGCCACACATTGGCTGCATTGTGGAAAGATCAGCTCGCGGACTTGCTTAAGGAGACCGAAAAATAATCAGCGGATCACTCCGTAGTAGTACGCGCCACCATAATAAGCGTACCACGGATAGTACGGATAATAGTACGGCCCATAATAGGTATTATACCGGGATTCGGGGGCTGGGGTCTCAGCGTAATAGGTACCAGCGCATCCACCGAGCGAAAGCCCGAGGAATCCTGCGCACAGGAGCGAGAGGACGGTTTGTACTGCGCGAGATGTATTCGTAATCGCTGATGGCTTCATCCGCCCATTTAATGACAATCGCGCAAAACAACAAAGCTAAAATTAAAATACAATTTGTACGCCGGCTCTTTGAGACGTCGATTCGATTACCTCGGTTGGTAGCGGCATCACCTTCGACGCGGTTCGGTTTTGCCTTCGACGCTAAATGCCGTTGCCCACCGTTGAACCCTGCATTGGTTTTTGCGCCGATATCGACGCTGTATACCTTCCAGCGACATAATGAGACGGATTTTTTTTGGGCTCGGCGTGTTCGTGACAATTGTGTTCACGACGTTTGCGCAGGAGCGATCCTCTTTACCAAGGCTGGCAGATTTCGACATCATCATTAGAGGCGGCACGCTTTACGACGGCACTGGTGCCGAGGCGAAGCATGCTGACGTCGCGATTCGTGGCGATCGGATCGTTGGTATTGGCGATTTCAAAGCTGCGAACGCCAAAGCCGTTATCGATGCAAAGGGACTCGCCGTGGCACCCGGGTTTATCAATATGCTCTCCTGGTCCACTGTCTCGCTGATTCATGATGGCCGTTCACAGAGTGAAATTCGGCAAGGCGTAACGACTGAGATCATGGGCGAGGGCGAATCGATGGGTCCGGTGAACGATCGCGTGCGCGAGCATATGATTCGTCAGCAAATTGACGTCAAATACGACATCAAATGGAACACGCTGGCGGAGTACTTGCAGTACCTCGAAAAGGGTGGCGTGTCTTGCAACATAGCGTCGTTCATCGGCGCGACGACCATTCGCGAGTACGTGATCGGCTTTGAAGATAAACAGCCGACGCCTGAGCAACTCGACCAGATGCGCGAACTGGTACGCAAGGAAATGGAAGCCGGCGCGTTGGGGATTGGCACTTCTCTAATCTATCCTCCCGCGTTTTATGCGAAGACGGAGGAGCTAATCGAGCTGTGCCAGGTGGCCGCAAAATACCAGGGCAAATACATCTCGCACATGCGCAGCGAAGGCAGCCAGCTGCTCGAAGCGCTTGATGAATTAATTCGCATCAGCCGGGAGGCGAAAATTCCGGCAGAAGTTTATCACATCAAAGTCTCGGGCCAGCAAAACTGGCCGAAGATCGATGATTTGCTTTCGCGAATCGAGGCCGCGCAGAAGGAAGGGCTAAAAATCACTGCCGATATGTACGCTTATACCGCGGGAGGAACCGGGCTGGACGCATCGCTTCCGCCTTGGACCGAAGACGGCGGTTATCGTGCGTTATTCAAGCGGCTGCGCGATCCGGCGACGCGCGAGAAGATTAAGGCAGAGGTGCAAAAGCCCACAAGCGGATGGGAAAACCTGTATTTTGATGCCGGAGGTCCAGAGCACATTCTGCTGGCAGAGTTCAAGTCGGAAAAACTGAAGCCACTTACCGGGAAAACACTGACAGAAGTAGCCGGGATGCGGGGAAAAGATCCCATCGACACGGCGATGGATTTGATCGCGGAAGATGAATCGCGCATCGGCACACTCTATTTCATCATGTCGGAAGACAACGTGAAGAAGGAACTCGCGAAGCCGTGGATTTCGTTCGGCTCCGATGAAGCTTCGCAGGCGCCTGAGGGCCTATTCCTGAAATCCAATCCGCATCCGCGTGCGTATGGAAATTTCGCACGCGTGCTCGGCAAATATTCGCGGGACGAAAAAGTGATTCCAATGAAGGAAGCAGTGCGGCGACTGAGTGGATTGCCTGCCTCAAATTTGGGCCTCGATCATCGCGGGTTTCTCAAGGAGGGGATGTTTGCCGATGTGGTCGTATTCGATCCGGCGACGATTGCCGACCACGCCACGTATGAGAAACCGCATCAATATGCGGTAGGCGTGAAGCACGTTTTGGTAAATGGTGTGCAAGTGCTCAAAGATGGCGAGCACACAGGTGCGAAACCTGGCCGCGCGTTGTGGGGCCCTGGGAAAACGAAATGAGATCTGTAGCAGCTTCTCCGTCGGAAGCGCGACCCTCGTGTGCTCAAGACGTCCGCATCTCATCGCCCGCGGAGCGATGGCTGCAGAAAAAGAGACACGTGAACACGCCTTTCAGGACGCTATATTTCTACAGGGACCTGGAATTCCGACCACTCGGATTCGTCCGTTGACTATCCGCGCTTTCATTGCAAAAGGAAGCGTAAGCAACGAAGTTTTAGATTGTACCGACTCACCGATGGATCCAATCAGGAATATTAAGTTGCGCTGGCTGCATGGCGCGTTGCAGGACCTGACCTCCGAACTATCGCGTTTGCAATTTTCCAGATTTGCACCGCACGCGTGGGAACCTGCAATCAATGCGTATCGCTGCGAAAAATCCATTCGTATTTGCGTCGATTTGGCGGGGGTCGATCTCGCCTTCATTGATCTCATCGTCGAATCGCGACGTGTGGTAATTCGCGGCACGAGAGAGCTGCCCGAGCCGACTGATGACGAGGGATGCGCCCTGCAATTGCTGGCGATGGAGATCGATTACGGCCCGTTCATACGCGAAGTGCCGTTGCCAGCCGAAGTGGAAATAGAGCAAGCGCACGCCGAGCAGCGCAACGGCTTGCTCTGGATTTCGCTGCCCTTGAAAGAGTCATGAGCGCGAAAGAACTCAGCACCCTGCAGGCTAACGTTGAAGCGAAGCCGGGCCCGGAGAGCACTATTGCGACGGGAATGGGGAAGGGCGGAACGCCGCATATCCCTGAAGAATTATCAATTCTGCCCGTGCGCGGGATCGTTGTTTTTCCGGGGACAATCATTCCGCTGACCATCCAGCGGGCAGCGTCGCTCAAACTGCTCGATGACACTTTGCCACGAACAAAAGTAATCGGGCTGTTGACGCAGCGCGATGAGGCGAAGGAAGATCCGACACCGCAAGACCTCTTTTCGGTCGGCACAGCCGCGCTCGTGCTCAAGCTTCTGCGCCAGGAAGAGGACAATGTATTGGTTATAGTGCAGGGGTTACGCCGCTTTTCGCTTCGCAAAATAGTGGCGACCTCGCCATTTCTGCGTGCCGAGGTCGATCTGCCCGAATCGATCCTACCGCCGGCAAGCAAGGAATGGGAAGCCACGTTCCGAAACTTGCGGGATTCGGCTGCGCGATTGTTCGAACTCGCGCCTGACGCTCCCGAGCAGGCGCGCCTTATGATTCTGAACATCGAGAATCCCGAGCAGCTCGCTAATTTTCTTGCGCCAAACCTAAACGTGGATGTCGCGCAGAAACAGGCGCTACTCGAGGAGCTCGATGTCGAGAAGCGGGTGCGCGCAATTCAGAAACAGATCTCTGCGCAGCTCGAAATCGCCGAGATCCAGCAAAAGCTGCAAAAAGATGTAGCCTCGCAATTTTCTGATGCCCAACGACGTGCTTATCTGCGATCGCAAATCAAGGCGATTCAGCGCGAGTTGGGTGAAGCCGAAGGTGGCGGCGAAGAACAGGCCCAGCAATTGCGTGCCCGGCTCGAGGAAGCCAAACCGCCAGAGGAAGTGATGAAACAGGCCGAGCGCGAATTGAAGCGGCTGGATTTCATTCCTCCAGCAAGTCCGGAGTTTTCGGTGATCGTCAGCTACATCGAGATCATCGCCGATTTGCCCTGGAACAAACTGAGCGAGGACAATCTTGATCTCGACCAAGCGCAGAAAATCCTCGACCGCGATCATTACGATCTGGAAAAAGTGAAAAAACGGCTGATCGAATATCTGGCGGTGCGCAAACTCAATCCGCAGGGGCACGGCGCGATCCTCTGTTTTCTTGGTCCGCCTGGCGTTGGCAAGACGAGTCTCGGTCAATCGATTGCCGACGCGCTGGGGCGCAAATTTGTGCGAATCAGCCTCGGCGGGATGCGCGATGAAGCAGAGATCCGGGGTCATCGCCGCACGTACATCGGTTCGATGCCGGGGCGTATCATCCAGGAGCTGCGCCGGTGCGGCACGCGCAATCCTGTGTTTATGCTCGATGAGATCGATAAGATCGGCGCCGATTTTCGTGGTGATCCAGCCAGCGCCTTGCTCGAGGTGCTCGATCCGCGCCAAAACGACAAGTTTGTCGATCGCTATCTCGATGTGCCCTTTGATCTGTCGCAGGTGATTTTCATCGGCACTGCGAACTATATCGAGGGCATACCGGAACCGTTGCGCGACCGGATTGAAGTGATCTCAATCCCCGGTTACACCGAGCGTGAGAAACTCGAGATCGCTAAGCGGTACCTCGTGCCGCGGCAGCTTGAAGAAAATGGATTAAAACCAGAGCAATGCGAATGGCAAGAGGACGCGCTCCACCGCGTGATTAACGATTACACGCACGAAGCCGGCGTGCGTGAGCTTGAACGACAGATCGGCGCGATCTGTCGCGGCGTCGCAGCGCAGGTTGCCCGCGGCAAGACCGACCACGTCACCGTCACGCCGGATCTGGTTGCAGAAATGCTCGGCCCGGCCAAATACGTGCGCGAGACCAAACTCAAAACGAGCAAGCCGGGCGTTGTCACAGGGCTGGCGTACACGCCTGCCGGCGGTGAAGTGTTACATATTGAAGCCACGCGTTACCCAGGGAAAGGCAATATCATCCTCACCGGACACATTGGTGAAGTGATGAAGGAATCCGTCCAAGCTGCGCTGAGTCTTCTTCGCAGCCGCGAGGGCCAACTGGGGGTGAATCCAGAAGATTTTCGCAAAATGGACATTCACGTGCACGTGCCCGCTGGCGCTGTGCCCAAAGATGGTCCTTCGGCTGGCATCGCAATGTTTACTGCGTTAGCGTCGCTGTTCAGCAATACTCCGGTTCGGCCGGATGTCGCCATGACTGGCGAAATCACTTTGCGCGGCCTGGTTCTGCCAATCGGCGGTCTGAAAGAAAAGAGCCTGGCGGCGATGCGTGCGGGTATTTCCACGGTCATCATTCCCAAGCTCAACGAAAAAGATCTTGTCGATGTTCCCGAGGAAGCGAAACAAAAGCTCAAATTCGTCCCGGTCGAAAATGTGGATGAAGTCTTGAACGTCGCGCTGGAGAAAAACGAAGCGACGAAAGAGCAAGCAGGTGGATCGGCTTCTCCGAAGACGATGGCAAAATAATCGCCGCAGAGTCGCCTAGATTTAATAACGCGTTGAGGACAACGCGTTCCACCATTGGCTGTCGCGACGACTTAACTGCCTGCTACTTCCATTCCCAAAATTCGGAGCGCGTGTCGCCCTCTGCGTCTACCTCGTATTCGAATACCACCGCGACTTTGTTCAAGCGTGCCCATCGTGGGGGCATAGTTTGATAATAGACGGCACCGCGATAATTCGCCGTCCATCTTTCTTCATCGTCCCAACACCATGGCCTGTCCAAGTCGCAATTTTCCCGTCCTTGAGAATCATTACCCCTTGCCCTTCGCCGTAGAGGGTCCCGTCCGGACGCACCACGGTGCAATAGGTGCCCGTCTCCTTTACGTCCGTTTCCAGAATCGATCCGCTCGCCTCAAATGACGTCTCCATTTTTGGTCCTCCGCCCAAGGTTGGCAATATGCGCTGCGAAGTAATTTTGCCCGATGTTCCGCCATCGTGCGAACGGCCGTGCCAGCGCGGCTCCAATGCCATGCTACCGCGTAATCTGCGTCAGTCTGGCCGTAATGTCGGACCGTACGCGCCGTTGACGAAAACGTTGTTGTTCAAATACCAGATGGCTGTTTGACGGGTACCTCCGTTGTAAAGCACATAATCGGGTTTGCCGTCACCGTTAAAGTCGGCTGTGGCTACCAATGTCCAGCCGCTGGGAGCAGTCGGCCCCCAAGCGGCGCCAATAAGCGCTCTTCCCGATAGATACCAGATCGCTGTATGGCCTGAACTGGGATGGAATAAGAGATAATCTGCGTGGCCGTCGCGATCAAAATCCGCTACACCCACCAATGTCCAGCCAGACGGAAGAGTTGGCCCAAAACCACCGCCGACGTAAACGTTATTGTTCAGATACCAGATAGCTGTTTGATGCGTGCCACTGTTGTAAAGCACGTAATCGGGTTTGTTATCGCCGTTAAAATCTCCTGCGCCGACCAATATCCACCCTGAGGGAAGAGTTGGACCGTAAGCCCCGCCCAGATAGATACTGTTGTTCAGATACCAAATCGCAGTTTGTCGCGTACTCGTGTTGTAAAGCACGTAGTCGGGTTTGCCGTCGCCGTTGAAATCGCCTGTCGCCACAACTTGCCATCCACTCGGCAGAGTGGGTCCATAAGCGCCACTGACATAAACATTGTTGTTCAAATACCAGATTGCCGTGTTGCGGGTGTTCGCGTTGTAAAGCACATAATCGGGGTCACCATTGCCGTTGAAATCGGCGGTTGTAATCAAGCTCCACCCGATTCGACCGATCCGGACATAATAGATGTCTTCTTCACCATTAAATGTTGCCGCATACGCGACATTGGCACCTGCGTTATCCGAGACGATTGTAATGTAATCGCCGAGCTTGTCCTGATTCGGATAACCGAGGTACGGGTTAAACGAATTGCTGATTGCGACATTTAGCGACCAGGTATTTCCGCCATCCAAGCTGTACGAATAGAAGAGTTGCGAATCGGTATTGTTGGCAGCGTTACGAGTGTCCAGCCAGACTGCATCGATTCGGCCGTTAGGCGCGACCGAAAGCGTGCCAAACCAGTGCCACTTCGCCTGGTTAACAGGATCGTTATTGATCCGGCGCGGTGCGCTGAAGGTTTGGCCTCCGTTTGTGCTCCGCACGAACATCACGTCGCTACCGGTGGTGAAGCCCGCGGGCTGAACGCTCGCGAGCATGTAAATATTGTTGTTCGTACTCGTGCCCGAACGGTCCGCCGCCAGGAAAATCTGACCGACTAATCCTTCCGGATTAATCGGCTCGGCGGAAACGATATTACCGCCGAGGTTCACTGCTGTGCTTTGGTCGAAAGTGGGGACTACGGCGCCGTTCTTTGCATTGGTGGAGCGAGCACACCAAATTTGCCCGGTGCTCAGGTTTACGCCGCCGATAAAAAGATTGCCGCTGGAATCGATGTCGAGTGTGCCCCATGCGGGGGAATTAGGAATATTGATCGGATTCATCCAGGTCAATCCGCCGTTGGTCGATCGAGTGAATTGTCTGCCGGCGTAATTATTTCCGTCGGTGCTCCAGGATTGGTACTGGAATCCATGTCCGGTGCTATTCGTATTATCGATGGTAAACCACTCTTTATCGCCGCCATCCGCCGGCGCGATACTCGCCCATGATTGACCGCCATCGAGTGATCGCCACAAATCGTCGAAAAAGTTCTGCAATAGGCTGAGATAGAAAAAATGGCCGGCGCTATCTGAGTTCAGCACTGGATCGCTGCGAAAAACATTATGTTGGAGAACCCCAGCAGAAATCCACGTCCTGCCACCATTGGCCGTATGCGCGAATCCCGCCTGGCGAAAATTGGACGACACGCTATCGAATTGCCTCCAACCGATGCTTATTTTGTTTCCATTCGTCGGATCGACGCAAATGGATGGCTCATTTGCGGCGTCGCCAACAACGTTGTTCCCGTTCACATCGACGTTGACTTGATAGCTCGTGTAAGGACCGAACTGCCAGATCGATGCGGGCGACGTGGCTACGGCCGGGGCTAGCGGCGGCGGATTATCGTATTTTTCCAGTGGCTCCTTCGGAAGCGGCTTGGGCGCGGGCTGACTCGAAGCGACGGTGATTACAGAGATAAAAATGAAAAAGGTGCGCAGGCTCGTCCGTGGCATCGCCTTGCCATTATAATCCCATCAGATCTTAAGGGCGATTCGAAAATCATAGCTGACCTGAGCGCGCCCCGCTTGCGGACTTTGCTTGGAACGATCGTCAAGTTTTAGATGTGCATCGCGCGGCAGGCCTGTTCACATAATCGCCACCGAAACGTCACCATTTTTTTGCGAGGTCGTCATCTGTTTGTAACGCCGGGCTGCAATGGTGCCCGCAAACCGAATCGCAATTATGAAACCTCGACAATCATTCATCGACGTAGTGAAGGGTACCACCGCTGCTTTAACGGCCACCGCAATGTTCGTCGGTCCGACCGGTGTGACACTTGCTAATCCACCAAACCACGAGCGCCAGAAGAGCGAGCACGCGGTGCAACGCCTGCGGCATATTATTGTGATCTACCAGGAGAACTGGAGTTTCGACTCGCTTTATGGCCAGTTCCCGGGCGCAAATGGGCTCCAACACGGGTTCGACACGTTATCGCAGTACGACAAGAGCAGTAATTACACTTCGTTGTTCTATAAGACCCCGCGCCCGCTCAATAACGGAGCGCCCGATCCGAATTTTCCCGCAAGTCCAGACGGCAACCTCGCGCTCTCGTCCGATCACAGTGTGGCGTTACCCGCATTTCCGTTCGATTTCACCAACTATATCGACGGGGATGCCACTACAGGAGATATCGTTCATCGTTTTTACACGCAGCAGTTGCAAATCGATAACGGCGCGCTCGAGGCGAAAAAGAGTGACCTCGGCAAGTTTCTGACGTGGAGTGACAATCCCGGTCTCGTTCTTTCCTATCTTGATGCAACGAATCTGCCGGAAGGCGAGCTGGCACAGCAGTACACGCTCTGCGATAATTTTTTCCACTCTGCGTATGGTGGTTCGTTTCTGAATCACCAGTGGCTTATCGCTGCGCAGACTCCCTCATGGACCACAGCGATTCCTGCTGGCTGGCAATCGAGCTATGATCCGGCGACCAAGACATTGCATGACAATCAGCTCACGTTCGACGGTCAGTACGGTGTGAACACCATACAGCCCGCAAAGGCGCCGTTCTCGCCGAGTACGACTGATCCGGTCAGGCGTTTGCTAATCAATAACACTGATCCCTTGCAACCGGGCTACGTCGAGACCATCGGCAACCGCCTCGATGACGCCAGGATTAGTTGGAAATGGTACTCCGGCGGCTGGAACGTGGCGCTCCAAAATAATACGCAAGCTGCCAATGACCCGAACATCATATTCCAGTTTCACCATCAGCCTTTCGCATACTTCACCAAATACGCGCCGTTCCTGGAAGCGCCGAACGCAAATTACACCAGTCCGCCACCGCTCAATCCAGAGACGACTGGACCGAATGCGCCCTTGCAGGATGAGACGCAATTCCTAACCGACCTGCAGCACAACAGGTTGCCGACTGTGTCATTCATCAAATTCGCGGGTATCGATAACGAGCATCCCGGCTATACCAATGTCGTCAGAGGACAGCAGCACGTCGCGGATATCGTGAGGGCCGTGCAAAACAGCAACATCTGGAACACTTGCGCGATCATCGTCACGTACGATGAGAATGGCGGCCGTTGGGACCACGTTGTGCCGCCCGTGCGGAGCGACGGCTGGGGCACCGGTACCCGCGTTCCAGCTATTATCATCTCGCCGTTGGCACGCAGCGGTTATGTCGATCACACGGAATTCGAAACGGTTTCGATTCTAAAGTTTCTGGAATCCCGGTTTAATCTCGCGCCACTGGCGGCGCGTGATGCGGATCCTGCGGTGAACGATTTGGTTGAGGCATTCACTGAATAATCTGATTGCAAGGAATTTGGTACCGATGGGTTAGGTTGCGCCACAGATAGACCCAGAGCCGGGCGCCTCGGGACTGAGCTTCTCTGAGGCGCCCGTTGCTTTTGGTGCAACAAACAGCGATCAGATGGATCGGCTTTTCTGAAGACGATGGCAAAGTGATGGCGGCCAACGCCGCATAGCTTTAACAACGCGTTGAGAACAACGCATTCCACCTAATACGCTGCATCACCACGCTTCCGTCTTAGCTCGTTGCTCAATCTCTTCAAGACTCGGATCCGCATTCTGAATCCAATCACGCGCTTCGTTGATCTCAGCCGGATTCACTGGAATCGCGCGTGGAATCGGCTCGGCGCGCGCCACCAATTGCCCTTCAAACTTGACCGGTTTCGCGCGTTTGATGGGAAACTTCCAGTGGTGTCCGAATTTGTAAAGCGCGTAAAACATGGTCTTGGCTTCGACGGCGTTCACCCCGCTGCAGCGCATGGCGTAGTAGAACATTCGGTCGCAATCCTGCCATGGCCGTTTTTTCTTCTCGTAAGCGACGTCATGCAGCACAGACGCGTTCCGATATTGTCCTTCGAATGGTCCGCCCATGATCGACCAGAGATAACGCGGAATCGATGCGCCGTCGGTGACCGATCCCGCCGGCGCCACCCACACCTCGCCTTTCGGATCAGTGTAACGCAATTCGCTTACCAGTGTCATGTTCCGGCCGTCGGGGCTCCAGCGTGTCACCGGCTCGCCGCTGTAGTACCCCCATTTGGTTGCACCTGGAACGGTTTGATTAGCTCCTGGCTCTTCATCCGACGCGCATGCAGCGAAGGCTGCAACGAAAAACACGAACAATTGAAGGATTTTTCTGTTTTTCATGTGAGATCGAGAACGTTTAACGTTTAACGCTCAAGATTCAACCTTCACCGTGCGTTTCGCGCTCACTGTAGCTCTACGAAGGCTGGTCCGCCTCTCCAAGCGAGGAAGCAGAATCCAAACGCCGGAGCACCCCAAAAGCCAGGCACGAATTAGACGTGGAAGTGGCGATGGCCTTTTGGAGTGAGGCGCTATCGCGTCGCTTTTTCACTCGTTCGAAAGTCGCGCCATCCTTGCCGAGATTAGTGGGTGATTTCCGCAACGGCTTCGCCTGTGGTAACTTCATCCTCTTGATTTGGAGCCGAAGCTGTGATCGGCTCGCCTTCGGTTTGTTTTCGGTACGGCTGGAGATAAAACATCATGAACACGCCGATCACCACGAGCAGCGAACCAATCCATTTCAATAGCCAACCAGGATCGCGCAAAAGCTGCACGGTACTTTGTCCAAGGTTTTCCGGGTTCCAGGACGCCTGAGAAATTTTGTAGGTGAGTCCCGTCCAGGTACGCCACCAAGTGCCTGGATAACTGAATGGATGGTTCATCCAGCAGGAGCCCGTGGCAGTCTCACCGTCGGGGGTAACAAGGCGCAGGGTACTTTTGAATCCCGCAGGGCTGTCACTGCCTTCATTCCGTTTTACTTCGAAGTTCAGAAGTTCCAATCCTACTGGCAGCGACACTGTTTTCCAGCCGTAGGCAACCATCGTCGGGCTGGGCAAAGTGGGAATTGCAATCTGCCAACCACCTGGAGCCCATCGTTCAAACGTTTCGCCATTTTGCCGAATCTGGACGTGCACTCCGTCTGGCAAATCGGTGCTCGCCGGCGCGGTCTCGGAATTAACGGGATTGAAATCCATCGAGCTTGCCGCGTGCGGTATCGTCTTATCGATCGTTAGTTGCCAATCCGCCCAACCGGTTGGCAGCGGCTTGTCCAACTCGATCTTACCGCTTGATCTACCATTCTTTCGCGAAGCGAGCTCGTAACTGATCGTGCCATCGTCCGCGACAAACAGCGTTAGATGATTCGGTGTTCCTTCACCGGGTGCGGGCATTGATGGTGGGCCTCCGGTCGTGGTGAGGTCCTTGGCACTTCCATGTGGATTTGCTTCGGGCTCGCCTGCGGGGACACCTTTGCCTCGGATTGTCACAAGCACAGCAGGATTGTTTGGCTGATCGCTGAGGGAACTGGGCTTGCCATTCTCGATTCGAAAATCGGCCCAGTAGTCATCGATTTTAAGTGTGAATGGCGTAGCCGCGATTGCGGCGTCGCGACCGAGATTTTCTGTAACATCGAAACTCGTTTCTTTTTCACCGAGCGAAATAAGAACCCGTCCTTTGTTGCCGTTCTGAGGTTGCTCCAGGCGCACTTTCGCGCCGGTGCTGCCGCCCTTGCGGACGTGACCGATCTGCTCCTCAGGCGCTTTGCTAAACGCGAATATTGATTCCTCGAGATCGACTTCTTCACTCATGCTCTTGCTCGTAATCGCACTAGAGAGCGGGCGATTCGGTGAATCGCCCGTACCCGCGTCTGCCGCGGTACCGCGTTTAAGTTCGATGTTGGCCAGACCCATGGAGAAATTTCCGTTTTGCGGATCGTCGGCTAGCAGCCAGCCATCGAGATGTTGGTTCATCATCGCGGTGGCAATGGCGAAATGGAGTGCTGGCGCTCCGCCGTCATTCAGCGGCTTTGGGTTGAGCTTTGCTTCGATCGTCGGGGCGTAATCAATAATCTTCAAATGCGCGCCGCTCGTCAGCAGGCCAAGGTCGCGCGGATGCTGCGGCGTCGGTGGATGATGCAAAAACTCCGCGGGATAGCCTTTTACGATTCCATCGACATCGTGGACGCGCAGCTGGCGTTCATCGACCAGGAGCCGGCTTGTTGCCGGTTCGCCTTTGAAAAGCGTGATGGTTCCTTCGATTCCCCAAATTCTGCCGATAAGGGATCCGATCAGCAGCGTGATGATACCGAGATGTGTGATGAGAAACGCGAGATGATGTTTGCGCCAGGGCCAACGAGACAGCGCGGAACAGGCAAGGTTTGTCCCGAGCAAAACAAGCCAGAGATTGAACCAGGGCGCCCCGTAAACGTAGGCGCGCGAAACTTTCGCATCGAAACTCGACTCATAGAGTGTACCTGCTATCGCGGCGACAATGATTACCGCGAGCAAGACGACCGCGAGTTTAAGCGACGCGAAGAATTCGAAGATCGGATTGCGTTGCCACGCGGGCTGCTCAATCGAACGGGAGTGTGCCATTTGCGGATTGACACTTTCAGCGAGGTGACGCGACGCTTCAATGGTCGATTTGTCCAATGGCAGCTGAATCCTTAGCGACGATCCCAATCGATGACGCGAAAATCGCTTATCGTCGAATTGGAAATGGCCGACCGCTTGTAGTCCTGAACGGCTTCGCCGCGACAAGCGCGGACTGGGATTCTTCGTTTATTGACGTGCTCGCGTCTTCCAACGAGCTCATCCTCGTTGACAATCGCGGGATCGGTTCCTCCACGGACAACGGACGGCCATTTGGTATCGACCAACTCGCCGATGATGCCGCGCGAGTAATCGAGATGCTTGACGTGGAGCGCCCAAGCGTACTCGGGTGGTCGATGGGCGGATTCATCGCTCAAAGACTCGCCTTGCAGCACCCGGAACGTATCAACAAACTCATCCTGTTATCAACGGATCCTGGAGGAGCTAACGCAGATCTCGCCTCGACCGACGTGTGGTCAAAACTCATCGATATGTCCGGGACGCCCCATGAGCAGGCGCGTCGATTGCTGTCACTGGTTTTTCCGAGGGCAATCGTCGAATCCATTCATCGCGAATTCGGCGATATCGTAGCAGCGGCGCGTGCGCAGTTATCTCCCGATCTCGTTAATCGTCAGGTCGCGGCGATGGACGCATGGCGCCGCACCGGCATCGGGAATCGGGTGCGAGAGATAAACGTGCCAGTGCTGGTTGCCACTGGCACGGCCGACATCGTGATTCCGCCGTCCAATGCGTTGAAGCTGGTTAACGCTATTCCTGGCGCTTGGCTGGCTCAATTCAATGGCGGTGGCCACGCTTTCATGTACCAGTATCCGCGTCGGCTCGCCGATCTCATCAATAGCTTTCTCGAGCTTGGATGAGGAATTCGGCGTCGATCTGCCGTTAACGATCAACTCACGAAAGCTTTCGGAGTCAACGCGTCCAGGCTTTCCAGCGTTTGCGAATTGGCTTTGCGTAGCGGTCCACGTCGATCTTTTTCAGTTGTTTTACGCCATCTTTTACTGCTTCAGCCGAGCTTTCATATTTTTTCCTGGCCGATTTGAACAACGGCCAGAGAAAAGGCAGCGAAAGAACACCCCAGTCGAAATTTCCCAGCGGCGACTTCACCTCTATTTCGGCCTTTCGCTCGCTGGTAGATGCAAAGCGGATAGCTAATCCGATCGCGATTCCGAGCCCCAGCGCGCCAAGGATGGTCGGCACGGGATTTTCGCGTACGAAGTATTCAGTACGCTCCCGCGCGCGGCCGGCTTTCTCTTTCGTTTCATCCCACGTCTGGCTCATGGCCGTGGAAAATTTGTTTGTTGCTCGACGAAACTGCTCACGCCCAACCGGTCCAATTTCTTCTGCGTCCGGCTGAACCGGCGTCGACAGCGGTTCGTCCCTCGTAAGATTGTTTTCGTTCGGATTAATCATACAAAATAAAATCGAAAATGACTGCCAGTTTGCGTCTCTCAACTTCTGTAGCCGTTTCGCTCGGCGAAACGCGGCCCTGAAGTTCTATACAACGCATGCGTCTCGCTGCCCAGCCGCCTTCGTTAACTTCGGCGTGCCGGAGGAGGTCAGCGGCTACAACAACCGGCGATACGCGTCGTAAATGTCCTCGCCCCAAAGAACAAAAACCACTTTGTCGATTTTGTCCCTAGTCGCGAGGAAAATTCGGGTGGTCTTTACAGCGATCTGCGCGGCATCAGGAATCGGATAGCCATATGCGCCGCAACTGATCGCCGGGAACGCAATCGTCCTGATTCCATTTTCAACCGCGAGTTGCAGTGAGCTCTGATAACAATTCGCCAGGATCTCAGGCTCATGGCGGTTTCCTCCTCTCCAAACCGGGCCAACTGTGTGAATGACAAAACGCGCAGGCAAACGATATCCGCGAGTAATTTTCGCTTCACCGGGTCGACAACCGCCGAGTGTCCGGCATTCTGCAAGTAATTCAGTTCCAGCGGCACTATGAATCGCGCCATCGACTCCCCCGCCGCCAAGCAACGTCATGTTCGCCGCGTTTACAATCGCATCGACACCGAGTTTCGTAATATCGCCCTGGATAATCTCGATCTTGCTATCTTCCGTTTTCTTCACAAACGATCATCGACTATGGCGAATGACGACTGTCTAATGACGAAGGAAGGACGAAATTCGAATGATTGCTTCGCGTTCGTCATTCTTACGGCGCCAGCCGCTCAATCAGCCAACTGCCACCCGCCTGGCGAGTGTAACGAAAGCGATCGTGCAGGCGATTCGGGCGACCCTGCCAGAATTCGATCGTATCCGGTTTCACTCGATAGCCACCCCAGTGCGGCGGTAACGGAATGCGTTTGTCACCGAAGCGTTCCGTCATCTCGGCCATTCGCGCTTCGAGCACGCGACGCCCATCGAGGACGTGGCTCTGACGCGACGCCCATGCACTTAGCTGACTGCCCACCGGACGCGAATGAAAATAAGTTTGCGATTCTTCGCGCGAAGTTCTTTCTGCTTTCCCGCTAATGCGAATCTGTCGGTCCAGTTCAATCCAGTAAAATGCCAGCGCCGCATACGGATTGGCATCGAGCTGTTTTCCTTTCTCGCTCTCGTGGTTGGTGAAAAAGACAAATCCGTCCTGGTCGAAGCCTTTCAGCAGCACAATGCGCACAGATGGTCTGCCGTCAGTTCCAGCTGTGGCCAGGCTCATTGCATTGATGTCGCGAATACCGGCTTCAATGGCCGCGGTGAACCAGTTTCCAAATTGCTTGATCGGATCCGGATCAAGATCGCTGCGGCGCAGGCCTTTCGCCGCATGTTCGTAGCGCGAAGCGGTAGGATCACGCGGTGTTTCCATCACATTAAGAACAGTGGCGCACAATATTGCGCCGCAAGGAAATTGTCGAACGGCTTACAGAGCCGTTTCTTTCCCTCGTGATTGAACGCGAGTTGACGAATAGTTGACTAATAGGCATACCCTGCGTAACAATTCATCACCATGCGTAAGACTGCAATCACACTCAAAAAGGTTAAGGCTGGCAACGGAAGAACCTTGTGGTGCCTCACCTGGCCGCGAATCGGCAAAGGGCGACACCGCCAATTCTTCAAGGACAAAACGGAAGCGGAAACGGTGCTACAGCAAAAGTTGGTAGAACAGGAGAACCAAGGTAGGTCCGGGTTGTCGTTCAATGAACGCCAGCGCGCCGAGTACCTGGAATCCGCCGAAAAACTTCTGCCTTTTGGCGTGACGATTCGCGATGCCGTCAACTTTTATCTTCCATATCTGAAAGCGACGAACCGCAGTTGTACAGCGGCAGAACTCGTTGACGAACTTTTGAAGGTGAGAGAGGCGGATGGTGCGAGTGAACGTTACCTGAGTGATTTACGCAGCCGGCTCAAGCAATTCTCGGACGCTTTCGACGGTAAATCGGTTGCCGAGATGACTGCCCCGCAGGTCGATGAATGGCTGCGAAGCCTGAGCAATAAAGAAACCGGAAAGCGTCTCTCGCCTGTTACGCGAAACAATTTCCGGCGCGTCCTGATCACGGCGTTTAATTTCGCTTTGGGACGCGGTTATTGCGTGGGTAATCCCGCAGAGCAAAGCGCCAAGGCGAAAGAGATTCAATCTGCCGTGGGCATCCTCACTGTTGAAGAAACTGCGCGCCTGCTTGAATCCGCTGTGCCTCTCCTCGTGCCGTACATTGCCATCGGCGCGTTTGCCGGTCTCCGTCGAGCTGAACTGGAGCGTCTGGACTGGAAAGAAGTCGATCTAGAATCAGGCTTGATCGAAGTCACCGCGAGCAAAGCAAAGAGCGCGCGACGCCGGTTCGTAAAGATCCAGCCTAACCTGGCCAAGTGGCTGCAACCTCATGTGCAATTATCTGGCAACGTAACGCCGTTGAGTTATGCCGTGCTTCTGGAGAGCGCGCGTGAAGATGCTGGAATCCACGAATGGCCGCAGAACGCTCTGCGCCACAGTTTCGCCAGCTATCACCTGGCGCGCTTCAATGATGCCGCTGCGCTGGCATTGGAACTTGGTCACACAAACAGCAATCTCGTTTTCCAGCATTACCGGCAGTTAGTGAAACCAAAGCAGGCCGAGCGGTATTGGAAGATCGCACCGGCCGTGGCCGGTAAGAAGGTTGTTCAATTTGCAGCGGCAAAATAAATCTTCGGAGGCCATACCCACTGGGGGCGGGGCGGTTCACTCGATGCCCTACCCGTTCAATCGCTAAACCGTTAGGCCAGCCGGAAATTGTTATGACAAAAAAGAGGCGTTTTCATCCTGGTGAGGTTTGGTGGGAAGCGTTGTGTGACTTCCGTAACGAACTTCACGAGCACATCGAGGGGGCGAAGAAGGACCAGCGAAGGTTTCAGAATGGGCGTTTATTCAAGTCGTTAGTTAAACGCATTAAGGCAGAGGCAACGGGCAAAGATGAATGGGTTGCCCTGTTTGCCTGCTATCAGTTTGTGACTGACACGTCGCGCTGCGATCGCTTCTTCCTTCACTATCCGGAACGGACCGAGCTGACGTTTGATTTTTCAAGCGCACCATTGACGAAGCAGCAGGTACGCGATGTGGCAAAACTGGTGAACGAGAGGAAGCTCGGTTACGACCAAGCGCGTCGTTTGCATGGCGAGGAAATGGCGGCAAGGGAGTTATCTTCGCCGCGTTCGTTTTGTTCGTCGTTGGCAAAGGAATTTGCGAAAACTCCAGAGCATTCGCTTAATCAATTAAATTTTCGCGTTCGCTCAATCGCATCCTGGATAGAGGCGCAGGAATCCTTTTCGCAGTGGCTGGTGTTTAAGGAGCTACACTCGGCATGGCGTGGCAACAGAGATGAGAGAGCACACGCCATACAAGCCTGCTACCTATCGCAGTTGCCACAGCGATTACTGGCTAAGACACAGCATCGAGGAAGAGAGGTGATTGGCGCTTACCTGCCGCCAGAGCTGCATGTTGGGACCAATTACGACAACAAGCCGTGGAACGCCGGGCAATGGGCAAGCATTCTCAAACAAGCGGCGGGGCTGACAGAAAAAACGTATGATTGCACGGAGTTGGAGAAATTAGTGTGGTGGTGTTACCCGGTGTTTCGACGTTACAAGTGGAACACGCGCGAAGTGCTAAACGTGGCGAGCGAGCGTGAAATCGACTTTGAAAAAGAGAAAGCCGGAATCGACAAACTGATCAGATTTCAGAAATACTGGATAAGGCGCGGGCTGCGGTTTACTGGAGGAAAGCAGAAACAGAATCGCACGCCACCACTGGCAGAGTTTGTCAGGCGTGTGGTGCTACCCGATTCTGAGAAAATGTGGGGATCTCTGGGCGGATTCCTATTCCCTCCGAAAAAAAACTGACAGGGCGGAAGTCATAGACCGGCGGCTTTACGCATATTGGGCCTAAAAAAGGGTACCAATATGAGTAAGGAAGAAACTAATTCGTTCACTGCGAATGACAGCGGGTTAGTGAAAAAACCGGTTGTTGCGCGAGCTGCCTCAACATCGGTTCGGACGATCGATAATCTTGTTAGGCTACGGAAAATTCCCATTGTTCGGATTTCCAAACGCTGCGTGAGGTTCCATCTGCCATCTGTGCTGGCGGCCCTGCGAAAATTCGAGGTAAAGGCGGTCAAATGAACGCGCCTGAGACGCCGCTAAGAGTTGAGGCGCACCCTGTCGAGTTACCTACACCGCCAGCGCCTTACGTTCCCCCTCCATTAGCGTTGCTGCCGTCACAACTTAAAGAGTACGTCCACGCTGCCGCAGAAAGCCTCAACGTGGATGTTGCCTTTATTCTGTTGCCGCTGCTCAGCGCGCTTAGCAGTGCGATCGGTAATTCGCGTTCAATACTGTTAAAACTAGGTTTTATCCAGCCGCCTGTCATTTGGACGGGCATCATCGCCAGAAGCGGCGGCCGGAAAAGCCCAGCAGAGCTGGAGGCGTGCTTCGCCGTCATGGAGCATGAACGCGAGTTGATGCGCCAGAACGAAGATGCCCAGAAACGCTACGCTGATGAATTTGCGCAGTGTAAAAGCCAAAAAGGAAAGCGTGGACACAAACCGGATGAACCGCCGTTTCTCACTTGCACCTGTGACGATCTTACCATTGAAGCCTTGTCAGATATTCTCGCCACAAATCCGCGTGGCATTCTCGTGGAGTCCCCGAGCGAAGTCTATCGTTCGCTCTGTCTAACGTCGTGCCGCGTTCTGCTTGTAACTTGTTCCTTTGACGAAGCGATCTCAAGTTCACCAGATTCCCGTTTTCGAACGAGCCACGTGAGGTTTGCGGCGCCAGTGATTTGCTTGCCTTTTAAAGGTTGCTGGTGCTGTTGAGCGGGGTGGTCTTTGGCGGATGGCCTGGCGTTTCCGCCCTAAATTATCCAATCGTTTTAATTTGCGGACCGGTTGTGATTTGGACTGCCTTCCGCTTTACGCAACGCGAAACTGCCACGGGAATTTTCATCCTGTCCGCGATCGCGGTGTGGGGGACGCTGCATGGCTTCGGCCCATTCGTCAGGGAAACGGAAAATCAGTCGCTTCTCGCCCTGCAATGGTGGACAGCCGTGCTGTTACGTTGATCGTCTTAGCGGGAACTGCGTACTGTTGTGCGAGTTCCCCGCTTAAGAGTGGGTCCCGAAATCTCAAAAATTCACAGTAACTTGATTAGAGCAGTTACCTGTGCCGGCTTCGCATACCTTATAGGTATAGGTAGCATGGCCGCGGCCATTGGGGTGATCCGTGTAGAAACCGTTGTTTGGAACCGTAACGATCAACACGCCGTTGCGGTAAACGTCGATGCTGCTCGAAGTCGCCCCGGTTCATGAGAGGTCCACCGTTTGCAAACCCTGCACTTTGTAGCCACGCGCGCCGAGTGTGATCTGGCGCGGCGTGGGGGTAGGCGTAGCGCTAGGAGTCGCAGTGGCCGTCGGAGTTGGAGTTGGTGTCGCGGTAGCAGTTGGTGTGGGGGTAGGTGTCGGAGTCGGCGTAATCGTAGCTGTCGGAGTTGCAGTTGCTGTGGCTGTTGGTGTTGCCGTCGCAATGGGTGTCACGGTTGGCGTAGGTGTCGGCGTCGGCGTTGCAGTAGCCGTAGGTGTTGCTGTAGGAGTTGCGGTAGGCGTAGCTGTCGGCGTTGGTGTAGGCGTGAACGTGGCGGTTGCCGTCGCAGTCGGGGTTGGTGTTGGAGTTCCAGTTGCGCCGAATGAGTCGTAAGGCAACCCAGCGCCGCCATTGTATAGTAGAGTTACATCAGCGTCAGAAAGATCTTTCCCTATCCAGATTGCACACTCGTCTATCCGCCCATTAAATGGTGAGCCGCTGCCATCTTCGTGACCCAGTTTAAACCATTCAATACTGGTGAAAATAGGACCGGCAAACGCTGTGGTCTGTCGTGTGGCGTTGTTAACCTTTAACCAGAGATTGGTTCCGTCCCAACCACCTGCAACGTGATACCAGGTGCCAGTCGTAGCCGCAACAGACCAGTTAAGGACAGTTGCCGTAGTTCCGTCTGCGCTACATGCTATGGACACCTTGTGCGAACCGGAGGCCGAAAACACAATCCATTGCCAGGTTGGCGGATTAGAGAACTTGGAGAGCAGCCCCGTGTCACCGCCCGCAAACGAATCGTAATTAACCCAGAAGGAAAATGAAAGGTGATTGGCTCCCGGCTGGAAATCACCATTAGTAGTGTCGACAAAGTAAGCCCCGCCTGCACCTCCATGCCATTGGCGCGCGGTGTTGATGATGCCAGGATTAGAAGTGATGGGATTACCGTAGTTTGGCAGGTTCCTGCCGCCAGCGGTCGCGTCCAGCGCGCTTCCGCTTGGCTCATCCATCTTGTAGTAGGCATACAGATTGGTTAGTAGTCCGTTACCAGGAGTGGCCGTCGGGGTCGGTGTGGGCGTTGCAGTGGCAGTTGGCGTCGCTGTCGCTATAGGCGTGGCCGTCGCAGTTGCGGTGGGTGTAGCAGTCGCAGTAGGTGTCGGTGGTGGTGGAGTCGGAGTTGCAGTAGGTGTCGGTGGTGGTGGAGTTGCAGTTGGTGTGGCCGTCGGTGTTGCAGTC
>DASZGW010000049.1:0-5946 GCA_035938475.1 Candidatus Udaeobacter sp. | reverse complement strand
AGATCCCGCGCAATTTGCGGCAGCGCTGTCATGCACTTGCGCTGTTCTTCCATCCCGTGATCGTGCAATTCGATGAAAAAATTCTCCGCGCCGAGAATGTCCCGATATTCGGCCGCGCTCTGTTTCGCCTTCTCGACGTTGTTTGCCTGAATTGCGGAGTTGATTTCGCCCGCGAGACAACCACTCAGCCCGATCAGACCCGCCGAGTGCGCGGCGAGCAGTTCCTTGTCGATCCTGGGCGCGTAATGGAACCCTTCAAGGTGCGCTGCTGTCACCAACTTGACGAGATTTCGGTAGCCAGCCTCGTTCTGCGCCAAAAGAGTGAAGTGATAGGCTGCATCGCGCCGCGATCCCGGGCGGTCTTTATTTGATCCAGGAGCAATATAGGCTTCGCAACCGATGATCGGTTTCACGCCGGCACGCTGCGCTTCCTGGTAAAATTCAATCGCTCCAAACAAATTGCCGTGATCAGTGATCGCGACTGCCGGCATTTTGAATTCAACCGCTTTTTTCATCAGCTCTTTCATCCGGATGGCGCCATCCAGCAGCGAATATTCAGTATGCAGATGCAGGTGAACGAAAGAGTCGCGAGACATCAGTTATGCAGTATAAGCGTCAAAGAAAATTTTTGGCAAATTTGCCTTGGTGCGGAGCACCGTTGAAGCGTTAAAGAGTTGAAGCGAAGTTGCTATCTGCACGTAAACCGCTTCAACGTTTCAACGCTTCGACGTTTTAACGAACATGAAAACGATGCTTGCATCGCTTTCATGTTGTTGCTAAGAGAGCGCGTGCTGCGTTTAGCTTTCGATTGCGAGAAACCGCGCGATGCTGAGTTAACTTTGACATGAAAAAACTGGAAGCCATCATCAAACCGTTCAAGCTCGAGGAGGTCAAAGAGGCGCTGGCGGAGCTCGGGATCGAAGGGATGACCGTCACAGAAGTCAAAGGCTTCGGCCGGCAGAAGGGCCACACCGAAATTTATCGCGGGAGCGAATACACAGTCGATTTTCTGCCCAAAGTGAAAGTGGAAGTCGTGATGGCGGACGATATGGTGGAAAAAGCCGTGAGCGTGGTTGTCGCTGCGGCGAAGACGGGAAAGATCGGGGATGGAAAAGTTTTCGTGCTCCCGGTGGAACACGCGGTGCGCATCCGCACGGAAGAGATCGGCGAAAAAGCCGTATGACGGCGCTTCGCACCATCGCTGAACCGTTGAAACGGTAAAGCGTTGAAGCGGTGCAGGAATTTGACCATGCGACCAGCAAACTTCTTAACGATTTAACTTTTTAACGCTTCAACCCTTCGACGAACACCATGGCCAAAGACAAAACTCCATCCGACGTCACCAAAATGATCAAAGAGAGCAACGTGAAGTTGATCGACTTCAAGTTCACGGATTTGCTCGGCACCTGGCAGCATTTCACCACCACGCTCACCGAATACAATGAGGAGATATTCACCGATGGTCTCGGATTTGACGGATCGAGCATTCGTGGCTGGCGCGTGATCAACGCCTCAGACATGCTTGTCATTCCGGATGCAACGACAGCGTGGATCGATGTTTTCAACGCAGAGCCGACGCTGAGTCTGATTTGTACGATCGTCGATCCGATCACTCGCCAACCGTACGATCGCGACCCACGGGGCGTTGCCGAAAAAGCGGAGGCTTATCTCAAATCGACCGGCATCGCGGACACCGCGTTTATAGGACCGGAAGCGGAATTTTTTATCTTCGACGATGTGCGATTTGCCAATACTGGGAACGCCTCGTCATACATCGTCGATAGCGTCGAAGGACATTGGAACAGCGCGCGCGAAGAATTCCCGAACCTCGGTTACAAGATTCGGGCAAAGGAAGGTTATTTCCCGGTGTCGCCGATGGACTCGCTGCAAGACATTCGCAACGAAATGTGTCTGGAGCTGGAGAAAGCCGGCGTCGCGATCGAGCGCCAGCATCACGAAGTCGCCACGGCTGGTCAGGCGGAGATCGACATCCGATTCGCGCCGCTGAAACGCATGGGCGACAACATGCAGTATTACAAATATATCCTGCGCAATGTCGCCAAGCGTCACAACAAAACGGTGACGTTCATGCCGAAACCGATTTTCGCTGATAACGGGTCGGGCATGCATACACACATGTCCCTTTGGAAAGACGAAAAGCCGCTCTTTGCCGGGAACGGCTACGCAGGGCTATCGGAGACTGCTCTCTTTTTCATCGGCGGAATTTTGAAACACGCGCCTGCGCTCACCTGCCTGACGAATCCAACCACCAACAGCTACAAGCGGCTGGTTCCTGGCTTCGAAGCGCCTGTCAACCTCGCCTACTCCGCGCGCAATCGCTCCGCCGCCATTCGAATTCCGACCTATTCACCCAGTCCGAAAGCAAAGCGGATCGAATTCCGCACGCCGGACGCCGCTGCAAATCCATATCTCGCCTTCTCGGCGATGCTTCTTGCGGGTCTCGATGGAATCCAAAACCGCATGGACCCAGGCGATCCGCTCGACAAAAATCTTTACGAACTCCCGCCGGAAGAACTCGCCCAGGTCGCCAGCGTGCCCGACTCACTTCGCGGCGCAATCGAAGCCCTCCAGGCCGATCATTCCTTCCTGTTGCGCGGCGACGTCTTCAACGAAGACTTCATCGCGAACTGGATCGACATGAAACAAAAAGAATACGACGCGCTGCGTCTCCGCCCGCATCCCTACGAGTTCGCGATGTATTACGACGTGTAATGGCAGGGCGCGACCACAGCCTGATCGCCGCGGCGATCAACGCGCCCCGGTCGGCGGCTTTGATTGCAACTGAATTAGACGAAAAAATATTCGCCTTGAATTACGAACTTTCGTCTAATTCTCGTTAGATGCTGATGCCGCGCTCCGTCAAGCTCCTGCCGGTCGCACTACTGATTGCTGGGTGTGCGACGAATCAATCTCGCGAGATGATCTTGGTTGACTCCTACACGTCCCACGAGATGAAGACACTGCAGTCCTCGCCATATGAGATTCAGACTTGGGCTTGGTTACGTGGCATCTCCCGAACAGACATCCACGCGATTGAGGCGCTCGTAGCGCGACACCGGGAGATACGCAAACCGATTCTCCGCATGATGGCCGTGAAGAATGATCGTGTACAGGTACTCACGGGAAGCGATGAACATCGTGGCGACACTTATAATTCTTTTCATGTCGTTAAACGCGATGGGACGTGGCGCCTCGAAGAATCCCAAATCGAGGATATTCGTGTTACCGTGGATCGGACCGAGCTTCTTCGGCGTGGTGGATCCGGCATCTAACCAATCGATGAAGCCAACAGCCCCACCTCGGAATAAGTTCAGTGTGTTTGCCACGACACCCTGCCGTGGCTTATCTCTTTCTCGTTAGGCCTAACGGAGCTCCAATGGATAAGTTCGATACAATAATGGAGAAGTACGGAGACCGTCCTTTACGAGAGCATTTCGAGAGCCTCGATGAGATCAACCGATTCGCCCTCCAGTTCTACCGAGACGCAGCAGAAATCTACGACTGCTTCACCAGGGTAAAGAACCACGAGAGAAACCCCTCTGGGTATTCCCTCGACGACGCTCCAATAATCGGCCTGCTGGTACGAATTTGGAAATTGCTGAAAGAGACAATTCGGTATCACACCGAGAACAATGCGGAGTTCATAGCGATCTTTCAGCGGACGTTGTTTGAAACGGCAGTCACAGCAACCTATCTCTTGAAGCGCGATGCAGGTGTACTAGAGGATTTCAGAAAGTGTTCTTACAAGGACCGCCTCCGAATCCTACAAGACGCGAAAAACGGATCAGCATTTTCGAAGACAAAGGCCGGGCAGCGCCTCTTGCGGTCGGTCGAAAAAAAAATGAACGTAGAAGGCTTCAGAGAATGATTTTGCTGAACAGAAAAAGAATCGGTGGAAACTACAGGGCAAAAGTTTTTTCGACATCTTCACGGAGCTTTATGGTGGACCAGACAGAGATCAAATCGCCGAGCAAATGTACAGATGCTCCTTTGGCATGATGTCTGAGTCCGTGCACTGCTCTTGGAACGATTCGATGGATTGGTGCCTGCAAAGGAACGAGGATGGAACGTTTTCAATCTACCCATTCTTTCATCCCGCGGACATTCGTTTTATCACACCCCTCCTATTTTTCTGCAATGAGCCCTATGCATTGTGGCTCAAGCGCATCGGAACAGACGATAGATATTACACAATGTTTCTTGATTGGATCGCGACGCAGAATTGGAATCTGTATCAAGAGTTCGACAGGCTCTACGGAGATATGGTACCGGCCTAACCAGTTGATGGAGCGAACCGCTGACCGGCGCGCAAATTTATTTTCAATGACTTCAACACTAAAACTCGAAGCGAACCTCGCTCTCGTCAGCGGTCGCTCATCTTGTTCTCGTTAGACCCTGAGCGCGTGAAACCAACAATCGCCCAAGGCATTCTCGCCTACGTGGTTTCCATTTCCATACTCCTGACGGTCTTTCACCGCCCGCTCGGATTCGCTGACTACTGGGGGTGGATCTTCGACGCCATCGCTGCGGTTGCTTTGATTTCGTTCTTTATCCTACGCAAACGACAGAAGACAAGGCTTTCCGCGACACGCAGTGCCGCCGCGGGCCAGCCGAAGCCGAACAAGAAGATCATGTGGCTTAGCCTTGCGCTTATCATCGTTACTTCCCTCTCATCTTTCTTATGGCTTCCGTACACCGGTCCCGTTCTTTCCCATGCTCAGCTCATCATCATTTCGATCACCAGCTGCATTCTTTGCGTCGCGATATTCCTCATAGCATGGAGGCGCAGCCGTCGGGTTTAACCAATCGATGAAGCCAACGGCCCCATTTCGAAATGCGTTCAGCGTATTTGCCACGACACCCTGCCGTGGCTTATCTCTGTCTCGTTAGATGCTAAGTCGTCCCCTCGTTACAGCAGCATGGCTCGTGGCAGCGTCTTCGGCTGTCGCTGATTCGAAGCCGATCGATGTATCGGTTCAGCAACTCGTCGCAGCGCCACAGCAATTCAATGGAAGGCGCGTCTCAGTCAGCGGATACTTCGACACTACAGAGACTCACGCATGTGACCTACGCGCGACAAAGAAGCGACCAGACGACAATCGACAGTTGATCAACATCGAGATACCACCCGGAAGCGAGGACACGCTCAAACGCCTGACACGCAATTTTACGAAAGTGGTTCGTGCTCGCATGATCGGCACTTTTCAGTACAGATACGTTGGCCCCATTAAGGAAACCCCCGTTCATGGCGACCCGCATGTGCAGAAGATCGTCACCATGCAGGTGGGCTATGGATGGGAGGGCCTCTGGGACAAGCAAATCACCAGGATTTCAGATTTTCGTGTCTTCGCTCGCTAACGCATCTAACCAAATCGCTCCAGCCAACCGCTGGCCGTTCCGATGTCTAGTTTTCGCATGACTTCAACACTCAACTCAGCAGCAAAGCTCGCTCTCGCCAGCGGTGGCTGAGCTTGTGCTCGTTAGATGCCAAGCATCACGTCACAGCAGTGGTCTGATTTGTTCTCGAAACCGATTGCGGTTGGGTTGCTCCTATATCTGCTTGTTGGATTCATTCTTGCGTGGGTTATCGTCGCGCGCGGGATGAAGTTCCGTCGGCCGCCGACCGGTGGAATGCTTTGGGAGAAAAAAGATCACGCGCGAAACGTGCTCTTTCTGTTTCAGGCGATCGTCGTGTCATCGCCAGTTATTTTTGTCGTCTATATCGCGTTCTGGCCGCTCGTGCTTCTGTGGCTCTGGGTCAACCAAGATGAAACTGAGAACTAAGCATCTAACCCCTATGTAAGGTGTCAAGTGTGGCCGGCGAATGTGGTGTAGGTAGTTGTTAGTTCATAAGCCTTGTTATCGAGGTTGAGGGTTTTCCTGGAGCGCTTCCTCTTCCTTGTTGCTCGTTGGTTTTGTTTTTGC
>DASZGW010000048.1:0-14959 GCA_035938475.1 Candidatus Udaeobacter sp. | reverse complement strand
GAGCACTGCTTTTTCGTCATAGCTCTCGATCGGAAAGACCTCTTTGAAAACAGCCTGGAGTCCCTGATTTTTTCGCTTTGAAAAAGGGACGTCCTTCTGAAGAAAATCAACGTACGAATTGGCCTGAACCTCAATTAGATTCGGCGGTTCGATCCCTTCCTTGATGCTTCCAAAGTAAATACGTTCCGACATAAATCACTAGCCAAGAGTTAGGCCTCGCTACGTCCACGCACCAATCGCGGACGAAACGGGCAAGATTTTAGGGGCTCAGCAACGAGCGAAGGGCACAAAGATGCAGGCAAAACGGCGGTTTGTCAAATTGACCACCGTTCAGCTGCAATTCTTGTGCTTTACCGTTGAGCGCCGGTTTAAAAATAAGTTCTGCCTGCTTCTAACAGAAAAAGAAAGTAGCCTAAAATTTCTGCTTCGCAAGGAAAATGTGCCACGGGTCGTCTACACCCATCCTTTCTGAATTATGGACGGCGACAAACAAACTCTACCTAGCGAGTCGTCGCGCTATTTGATTTCGATCTTTGCACCAGCGGCCTCGATCTTTTTCTTGATCTCGTCCGCCTCCTCCTTTGTCACGCCTTCTTTGATTGTCTTCGGGGCGCCTTCGACAAGCGCCTTTGCTTCAGCCAAGCCTAGTCCAGGCACCGCGCCGCGAACCTCCTTGATCACAGCAATCTTGTTCGCGCCCATTTCCTTCAAGATCACGTCGAACGTGGTTTTCTCTTCCGCTGCCGGAGCTGCCGCTCCGCCAACTGCACCTCCCGCGGCTGGGCCCGCAGCTATTGCCACTGGGGCAGCTGCGCTTACACCCCACTTTTCTTCCAGTTGCTTGACCAACCCAGCAATCTCCAGCACCGATAGGTTGCTGAGTTGCTCCACTAATTTATCTGTGTCTGCCATTTTTATTTCCTCCAATTGCCGCTTCCGAAAGCTTTCGGAAAATTAAGGCCAATAGCCACTGGCCCGGACAGTTTTCGTTTCACTTCCCGACCCGCCATCGCGAGCGGAAAAACTATTTTACGGCGTTGCTTGCGCGGCCGCACCCTCCTTTGCTGCCTTCGCGTTCAACAGCCGCGCAAATGCGGAGCCCGGTTCGTTCAGTAATCGCACGAACCGCGTTGCTGGAGACAAGAGCAGCCCAAGCAATTGCGCCTGCAAAACTTCGCGCGCTGGCAGGTCCGCCAGCGTTTCCAATTCTGCGGCGGAAAGAACCGCCCGATCAACAAATCCAATCTTCAGCGCGGCGATCTTGAACTCGGCCGCGAATGTCTTGAAAATTTTTGCTACTGGCGCCACATCTTTGTCGCCTGTAACAACCGCAGTTTGACCAGTCAGCGTCTCGCCTGCTTCCGGAAAACCGGAATCGGTCATGGCACGTTTGAGGAAATTATTCTTCACGACGTGCACCTCCGCACCGGCTGGGGCCAGTCGGTTCCGCAACTCGCTAAAATCCCCGACTTTCATTCGCTGATAGTCGGTTACGAGCACGAACGGAGAGCGTTTCAGCTTCTCGGTAAGATCCAAAACAACGCTGGCTTTTTCTGGTCTCATTTCTATTTCGATATTGTGTCTTCCAGACTACACGCTCAAATACGGCGCTGGATCCACGCGAACTCCGGGGGACATGGTCGCACTGATTGTCACGCCTTCAAGGTACCGCCCTTTCGCGCTGGCGGGACGAGCCCGAATCACTGCCTCGATCACCGCGTTTCCATTTTCCACAAGCGCGTTTTCCTCGAATGAAAATCTTCCAACCGGCACCGCCACGTTGCCGTTCTTATCCAGCTTAAACTCCACGCGACCGGCTTTCACTTCTCGCACCGCTTTGGCTGTGTCGTCTGTGACCGTTCCGGTCCGCGGATTCGGCATCAGTCCGCGCGGCCCAAGCACCTTTCCCAGTTTCCGCACCTCTGCCATCGCTGCCGGCGTTGCGATCGCAACGTCAAAATCCTGAAAACCTTCCTGGCACTTCTGAATCAAATCCTTCATCCCAACAAACTCCGCGCCTGCTTCCTTGGCTGCCTGTGCGGACTCGCCCTCGGCAAAAACCAGTACACGAACCTGTTTGCCGCTGCCGTGCGGAAGGGGACAGGTCCCGCGAACCATCTGATCGGATTGCTTGGGATCAACACCAAGCCGGAATGAGACCGTCACGGTCTGATCAAACTTAGTCGGCGGAAATTTTTTCAGTGTCGAGACGGCCTCGGGCAGACTGTAAGCCTTCGCGCGATCTACCTGTTGAGCCGCTGCGCGATAACGTTTGCTTCGATTTCTTTGCATGTCGGTGCAGTTCTATCGCCCCGGCCTCTTGAGAGAAAACACGGGGCTCCTGCCAAAATATTAAGCCGCTCAACCGGGCGGCGGACGGGAATCTTAGCGGCGATTCTGATCTTGTCAAAATCAACTTCCCTCCGCTAACCGCGGCCAGCGCATTAATCCACCGGAACCACGATCTCTCCAGGATCTATCTCTTTGGCGCTGGCGTGGGCAGTGAGCGGTCCCTGCCTGATGATTTTTCCCTCTTTCATGACAAAGAGAACCCGCTCGGTCGCGGTGATATCTGCAGTTGGATCGCCCGGCATTGCAACGATGTCGGCGAGTTTCCCTTTTTCCAGGGTTCCAGTTTTTTGCGCGATGCCAAAAAGCTCGGCATCATTGGCAGTTGCAGATCTTAGCGCTTCGATCGCTGGCATCCCGAGATCGACCATCACTTTAAACTCTCGCGCGTTTTGACCATGTGGAAAAACGGCGGCATCGGTGCCGAAAGAAATCTTCACTCCTAGCCTTACCGCGTTGCGAAACATGTCCGAGCGGGCAGCTGCTGCCGCTTTCGCTTTGGCCTGCAATGCTGGCGGATAATTCTCCAGCTTGCTCATGATCCACTCTGTGGCCATAAGTGTTGGCGTCAGGAAGACGCCCTTGTCTTTCATCCGCGTAAGCGTTTGCGGTTTCATGAATGAGCCGTGTTCAATGGAATCAACGCCGGCCTCGATCGCTTCCCGGGCAGCTTGGTCGCCATGACAATGCACGGCCACTTTTTTGCGCAAGCGATGGGATTCATCAACGACTGCCGCCATCTCAGCCGGCGTCAATTGCGGGGTGTCCACTTCGTCCGCTAACGAAAGCACGCCGCCGGAGACTGCAGCCTTAATCACATCAGCGCCATTTTTGACCTCGAACCGCACTGCTTTTCGCGCGTCGTCTGGACTATCGATAATTCCATCCGTGTAATCCGGCTCCCGCCCGAAAAGGAAATCACGAAATCCGCTGGTCGGATCGAAGTGACCGCCGGTGGCGCCGATTCCCTTGGTCGCCACCAACATGCGCGGACCAACGACTACTCCTTTGTTAATCGAATTGCGCAGGGCAACATCGACAAATTCGCGGCTGCCCACGAATCGGCTCCCGAGATCGCGCACGGTAGTGAAACCTGCTTCGACGGTGTCGCGCGCGTGCGCAGTGGCAATGATCGCCTGCTCGGAGACGTTGAGATCGAGCTCTTTCAGTCGGCGCACATTGTAATCGCCTGAGTAATCCAGGGTCAGGTGTGTATGTGCGTCCATGAATCCCGGCGCAAGCGTCGCGTCGCCCAGATCGATCACCCGCGCATCGGCTGGAACAGCCAGATTGCTACCAACATCAACAATCTTATCGTCTTGAACGATAACGACGCCATTTGCAACGAGTGATTTCGATTTCCCGTCGAACAAGCGCGCGGCTTTCAGCGCAATGACATTGTCAGCCGCCCAAACTGGAATCGCCCCAATGGTAAAGGCCACGATTGCCGGAACAAGGCGCAACCATCGATCACAAGCCAGGACATTCATCCCCCGCGCATATAAAAGGTTCGCGCAAACAAAGCAAGAGTACGCCGCGAAAATGACGAAGTCCGGATGAACAAGCGAAGCTTGAATCAGCGAATGGTAAATGAAAACTGTGCTACGGTTTCCGTGCTTTCGCCGTGCTTTCCGCCAAGCCCTGTTGCGCCGGAGCCAGATTCGGATCGAGAGCGAGCGCTTGTCTGAAACCTGCCGCGGCCCGCTCGTGCTGATTGAATAACGCTAAATATCGTCCGCGATTGACCAGCATGCGGGTGTACGCGGGCAACACCTTGAGGTTTACGGGGTCATCTTTCTCAAATCGCACGGTCCCGTCGGCCAGTCCGCGAGTCTGAAGATACAGATCTGGCGAATCGTGAAAACTCTGGTCGCCCACGAGATTGAAAACGAGTCCTTCCGGAACAAGCTGATATTTTTGGGTAATCCATCGGGTCAGCTCGCCGTTAACTGAGTCGGACGAGAGCAAATCGTTCGTCACGTAAGCCGGCGCGACCCTGCTCTCATTTATCACGATTGCCTGAATCATCTCTAAAAATGCCGTGCTAATCCTTTGAGTAAGCACTGCGTTCGTTTTAAACGCCTCAGGATCGCGCTCCCATTCTTTGAGGTTCTCAACAAATGCATCAATCTTGTCGCGCGATCGCTCGATCAAACCAGGATAAGCGTGGCTCAGGTAATCGAAATACCAGGAGCGCCGCAGAAGATTAATGTCCACGACCTTTACGTCGGGTCGGCGTTGTTCTATCTCCTGCGCATAGAACATCGGGGACGCGACCTGCCAATCAAGCGTGAGCAACAGGCCATTAGGTGCGATCGCGCTAAACAGATTCTCCACGTAATCGCGCGCAATGAAATAATGCCGTCGATTATTGAATGGCCAATTGCCGGCGAAAGCTATTGTGGACGTGAGCAGGACAGCCATCGCACCAACCAGATATGATCTCGTAACCGGCGCGCCCTTGGAGATGGCAAGCTGGATCAACCACCGGATACCAAACGCGGCGGCAATCGCGATCGAGATAAACACGGGCAAATAGTATGCATCTTTGTCCTCGGCAATTTCATAGCTAAGGTCGTACGCGAAATTGGCAATGACGATAAACAGGAGAAACCAGAAAGCTGTGCGGTCACGCTTGAAAGCGCTGCCAGCGCCTGCGAGCGCAAGGACGAGCGCCACGGGGAGCCAGGAAAAGCCGAATTCACGCAAAGCCAGTCTGCAGAATTCAACAAGCTGTTCCCCCATTATATTGGGCGTAAATGAGAGGAACACACGGTATTGCCGGCCGGTGATATGCCACCATATTTCTTGCAGCGAGCGCGGATTGCCCCAGTTAATAGCGGGTGAATGCGACGCCGCAAGTGGCAGATATGTATAAACAGCGACCAGAGCGCTAATTGAAATCAGTGCAGCGTACATCAGGCGGCGACTCATGAAGAATCTGAGGCCTTCAGTCCTGTAGACGATGACGGCAACGGCGGGAAGTGTAAGCGCTACGGTAACGTGATGAACACCCAGCGCGAGCCCGAACAAGAGCGCAGCGACATAAAGCAAAGTGTCGTGGCGCGTCATCGGCGAAGCGATTCTGGCGTCTATCGCCGCGCCGAGATCCGCCCTGTCTGCGACGATGCATCGCCGCCATCGAAGCATTAGAAAGAAGATGGCGACGATGAGCAGCGCATTCAGAGCATAGACCTCGGTAATCGTCGCATACGACCAAAGCGTGCGGGAGAAGGCCATGAGCAAGCCCGCGCCTAGCGCGGGCGCAGCAAACAACAAGCGCGCAGGCCCCGATTCTTCAGCTGTTTTACGCTGCTGCGCGACTTTCTTTCTTCGCTTCGACGTGGCGAGATATGACGCGGTAATCGTCAGTTCTGCCACCGTAAGCGTGAGCATCGCGCAAGCCAGCGCCGCAAAAAGCGCCGACGAAAAGTTAATCCGCACCGCAATGTTTCCAAAAGGCACAAGCGATGCGAGATGGGCGAGAATGATCCACAACGGAACGCCAGGCGGATGTGCGATTCCCAGGCCGCGAGCAACTACAATTAGTTCTCCGCTGTCAGTCAGAGTAACCGTCGGCGCGAGCGTCCAGCTATAAAGAAGGAGTGCGACCAAAAAGACGATGCCGGCACAGAATAGCTCGGCTCGGGAAAAAGAAATTGTTCCGCCATTTATTTGCATGTCCGACTTTGACGCCGAGGCGCGGCTCGTAACCTTTCCCCGAGTTTTAGCTTTATGAGGTTGCATCTTGTTCGAAAGCTCACGGGGCATCGCCTATCGTCTCGCAAACTCGCCTTCCTGCAAACGATGGTCTTTTGCTTGCACCTCCCTCCGATTGCCAGCCAACCAAAAGTGATCCGTAATCAACGTTCTTGCCTTCCTGCTCCTCCTCGCTTGAATCCGACAAGGTGAAACTCCGAACTTCTTCGCTAGGCACGATTATTTCCAGGGCGGCGATCCTGGCTACAACATTGTGCGCACCTTTTGCCGCAACGGTCGTCGCACAAACCCCAAGCTCAACACCATCGCCGTCGCAACCTCCAGCAAACTACGACCTTCGATGGGGCGTGAAAATTCCGATGCGCGACAAGGTCGAACTGAACGCGACGTTGTATCTGCCGAAAGCGCCGGATGGATCGTTACCGAAGACGCCGGTGATCTTCACACTTACGCCTTACATCTCAGATACGTACCACGCGCGCGGCGCTTACTTCGTATCGCATGGATACGCATTCGCGCTTGTCGATGTTCGCGGTCGCGGAAATTCCGGCGGTGAGTTCGAACCGTTTGCGAACGACCCGCGCGATGGCTACGACATCGTCGAGTGGCTGGCCAAGCAACCGTTTTGCGATGGCAAGGTTGCAATGTGGGGCGGTTCCTACGCAGGATTCGATCAGTGGGCGACGGCGAAGGAATTCCCGCTACATTTGGCGACAATCGTTCCCGCTGCAGCCGCTCATCCGGGACTCGATTATCCTTCGACCCAAAACGTCGGCCTAACGTACGACATGCAATGGTACACGCTCACCAGTGGGCACGCTGCGCAAGACAATCTTTTTGCTGATCAAAAATTCTGGCGCGCAAAATTCCTGGACGCTTACAAGAGACACATCCCTTTTAAATCGCTCGATTCGTTTGTCGGAAATCCCTCGCTCAATTTTCAACGCATCCTCAAACATCCAGTAGTCGACGCGTACTTCGACGCGATGATACCGACCCGAGAGCAGTTCCAGAAGATTACGCTGCCAATTTTAACAATCACTGCCCAATACGATGGCGATGAATTGGGCGCCCTATCCTATTACCGGGATCATCTGGCAAATGCCTCTCCAGAAGCGCGCGCGAAACATTTTCTGGTCATAGGCCCATGGGATCACGCGGGCACGCGCACGCCTACGGAAGAAGTCGCGGGCATAAAGTTCGGACCCGCGGCCGTTATCGATCTTAACGATCTCCATCGGCAATGGTATGACTGGACAATGAAGCGCGGCCCCAGGCCGGAATTTCTCAGGAACCAGGTCGCTTACTATTTGCTCGCGCCGGGAAACAGCGGCGCAAATGGAGAATGGAAATACGCCGACAGTTTCGAAACCCTCGTCGCAAACCCTCAAAGTTTTTATCTTGATTCCAAAAACGGCGATGCGAATGGCGTCTTTCGTTCTGGCTCGCTTACTGAAACGCGGACCAACCAGGGTTCGGACACATTCATCTACGATCCGCTGGATACCACGCGCGGCGAAATAGTTGACGGAATCGATCCGAAAGAAAAAACGGCGGGCATCGATCAAACATATGCGTTGAGCGTCGGCAAGGATGGTTTGGTGTACCACATGGAGCCGCTACCTAAGGAAACGCCGCTCATAGGCTGCCCAGCGGTAACGTTATGGGTATCAATCGACACGCCCGATGTCGATCTCTCCGCCAATCTGTACGAAATCCAGCCCGATGGCACAAGCATCGCGCTTTGGAGCGATATTCGCCGTTTGCGTTACCGCGAATCATTGCGCGAAGGGAAATTGCTCAAGCCGGGCGAAATGGTGCGTTGCGATTTCAATCCCGGGTTGTTTGTCGCGCGCCGTTTGATGAAAGGCAGTCGACTGCGCCTGGTCATTTCGTCGCCTAATTCCATCCACCTGGAGAAGAATTACTGTTCGGGTGGAGTCATCGCGGAGGAGACGTCTAAGGACGCACGCACCTGTCACGTGAAGGTGTATCACGACGCGACCCATCCCAGCACGATTCAACTTCCGCTGCGATGATGCACTGCGTTCTTGGAATGTTGGTCCTCACGGCCACGTCTTTGCTGCTTGGGACACCAGCCCGAGGCGCTTCGGAAATCGTGATTGCAATTCGTTATTTGCAAGCGGAGGGAACAAGCCACTCCCATCTCTATCTGTTTCGTGAGGACGGAAAACTGCTGCGGCAATTAACGAATGATAACTCTGGACAAGACTCCGCTCCAATTTTTGCGTCTGATGGCAGCATGATTGTCTTCACACGCGAAAAATCCAACAACGCTCGCGAATTTTGGGGCGTTGATCCACTCGGCAAGGCATTGAAAAAATTGGAGATTGCGCCGGATTGGTATGTCGCTGCGAAAAGCTCGCCGTATTTCACAAACGTCGAGCCTGAGGAATCGACGTCTCCCAGCCCATCAGCTTCACCTGAGGAATCTGTATCCCCCACCGCCACGCCAATGCCCAGTTACAAATCGCCTGATGGTTCTGTCGAATTGATCTTACGCGAAGACCCAAACGACGAAGATGATCAGGTCGACGGGCCGGGCCATGGGAAACATTACCTGCTCCGCGATCTGAAAACCGGAAAGGAAACGGAATTTGGAAAGTTACCGGGATTTTATGGCGTCTTTGGATTGCTGCGCGACAATCAGTACAAAGATCAGCATTTTCTTTTTGAAGCGCCGCTGCGACTGGCGTTTTTCGACCTACATTTAAACAGCACCGACGGCGACACTGTTTTTGCGCTCGACCTCACGGCGCCGCGCTTCGTCCGGCTATCACCTAACTGGGCTGCTCCAATTCCGCTGCCTGGCGAAGCAGCTTTTCTTACATTTACAGAGAATCGTTATGTTCCCATCGCCGGCAGCAAAAAGACGGCTAACTGCTCTTACATGGAGCACTGGGACGAAAAACTGAACAAGATTCGTTATGCGCGCGAAAAATCCGCCGCGCTCTGTTACGGCGCGTCGATGTATCGGCCCGGCAAGAATCCTGGCGTGATCACCCTGCGGCGCGGCGCTGATTAATTGGCCATGAAGGAAAGCTGGGCGGGAGTTTTTCTTTTTGCGGTGTTGTTAATCAATGCTTCAGCTGAAACCGAATCACTAGACAAATTAGCGAACGATTTCTGGGCATGGCGCGCGAAATACGCGCCGTTTACTGGCGATGACGTGAACCGAATCGAGCGGCCAGGAGGAGTTCGCGATTGGTCGCGATCCAGCATTGATAGCCAGCGAAAAGATCTGGCTGAATTCGAAACACGCTGGAAAAAACTGGATGCAAACACTTGGCCGATCCCGCAGCAGGTTGACTATCGCCTGATCGGTTCAGCCCTGGCGCGGGTTCGCTGGGAACTGGACATTAATCCGCGCTGGAAACGCGATCCGAATTTTTATATCGCGCAGACGCTCACGCCGATGGTCGAAGCGCTCACCGCACCCGGGCCGTATGACCCAACACGTAGCCGGGAAATTCTCACACGCATCGAAAATATTCCTTCGATCGTGCAACAAGGCGTCGTGAACCTGGATAATCCTCCGGCACCATTTGCCACAGTGGCAATTAAAGGACTGGAAAATATTCGGCCGCGTCTGCGCCAAATGGCAACGGCGTTGCTGAAATCCACAACTCTTAAGGAGCATGAGCTGAACAGCGCGACTGATCGCGCAGCGGATGCGCTCGACCGTTTTCGCGAAAAACTTCGAGAAATGTTGCCGTCACTGCCAAATGAAACGGCCCTCGGGCGCGACGCCTACCTATTTTTCCTCAGGAATGTTGCGATGATGTCTTATTCGCCTGAAGAACTTCTGGCGATGGGCAGACAGGAATGGAACCGTGCAGTCGCATTCGAGGCATTTGAGAAAAACCGTAACAAGAATGTGCCGCCGCTTAAGATCGCCGACAACATTGACGATTGGATCAAGAACGCGGCAGCGAAAGAACTTCAAATTCGGAAGTTTCTCGAGGAGCACGACATCCTGACTGTCCCCAATTGGGTTCAGCATTATATGCTGCGACCCATGCCGGAATATTTGCGTGCGTTGCAAGGCTTCGGCGAGATGGACGACTTCACGTCGCCATCGCGGTTGAATGAGAATTGCGTCCGCTACGTGACCGAGCCTTCAGGAAAGCTCGGTTACTTCTGGCAGGCAACGGCGGAAGACCCGCGGCCAATCACCGTTCACGAAGGAATTCCCGGCCATTATTTTCAGCTGTGTCTTTCATGGAAACATGATGACCCGATCCGGCGGTATTACTACGACTCGGGGCCAAACGAAGGGATCGGCTTTTATGCAGAAGAAATGATGCTGCAGGCCGGGCTATTCGATGACAGCCCGCACACACGCGAAATCATTTACAATTTCATGAGGCTACGCGCGCTGCGCGTGGAGGTGGATGTAAAACTCGCACTCGGCGAATTCACGCTCGACCAAGCCGCCAAATATTTACAGGAGAAAGTCCCGATGGACGAACAAACGGCGCGTCAGGAAGCGATCGCCTTCGCAACCGGCCCAGGTCAGGCCATTACCTATCAGATCGGCAAATTGCAGATCATAAAATTCCTCGCCGACGCGCGGATACGGGAGGGCGGAAAATTCAATCTGCGCTCTTTCCATGATTTCGTCTGGAAAAACGGCAATGTGCCAATCGCGCTGCAGGAGTGGGAACTTCTCGCCGAGGCAAGCAGTGTTCCGAAGTAGCGGCTGATCTAATCGACTATTTCGAGGCCCATCTGGCGGGCAGTGCCGGCGATGATGCGGAAGGCAGCTTCGTCGTTACGTGCGTTCAAGTCTTTGCGCTTGGTGTTCACGATGTCCATGACTTGCTTGCGCGTCACTTTGCCGACTTTGGTTTTGTTAGGCTCGTTGGAGCCGGCAGCGATATTGGCTGCTTTCTTTAAAAGAACTGCAGCGGGCGGACTCTTGGTAATGAACGTGAACGATTTGTCTTTGTAAACGGTGATGACGACCGGAAGAATATCGCCAGCTTGTTTCTGAGTCGTGGCGTTAAATTCCTTGCAGAATGCCATGATGTTGACGCCGCGCGGCCCGAGCGCAGTTCCAACCGGCGGTGCAGGGTTAGCTTGGCCTGCGGGAATCTGGAGTTTGATTTCAGCTACTTTTTCTTTTGCCATTGTGTGACCTTATTTTGAAACGAGAGATGTTTCGACTTCGCTCGACATGACAATCATCCGCGCTCGACCTGCCAGTATTCTAATTCCACCGGAGTCGCGCGACCGAAAATGGTGACGGAGACACGGAGTTTGCCGCGCTCAGGATCGATTTCCTCGACGATTCCGGTCTGGTTTTGGAACGGGCCGTCAGCGACTTTCACCGATTCGCCGACTTCGAAGCTGACTTTTGGTTTCACCTTTTCTTCGCGCTCTTTCATTTGCGCGAGCATGCTGTCCACCTCTGATTGCCGCATTGGGATCGGTTTGTCCTTAGTGCCAGCAAACCCAATCACGCCGGGTGTGTCGCGGATGAAATACCAAGTGCGCCCGACCAGCTGATTGTTCTCGTCGAGCAAATGCATGTTAACAATCAGATAACCGGGAAAAAATTTCCGGGTCGTCTCGCTCTTTTTCCCTTTCTTGATTTCCGAAACGCGCTCAGTCGGGACGAGCACTTCATAAATTAGTTCGCCCATTTCTTCCGTTTTGACGCGCTTCAAGATATTCTCGCGCACCTTGTTTTCCTGACCGGAAAGCACATGCACGACGAACCATTGATCTTTCCCTGCGAGCGTTTGTGCCATAATCAGTGCAACCGCGTGAAAAAGTGAACGACGTTCACCAAAACGAGATCGAAAAGCGCCACGTATCCACCGAGCAATAACATCGCGATAACGACCACAACAGTCGAGTCACTCAGTTCCTTGTACCGGCGGAATCCTTTCTCCTTCGGGTCCCAAGGCCAGGAGCATTTCTGCAGCTCGACCTTCACTTCGCCGAAGAAGTTTTTAACTTTGGTGATCATCTAAATCAAAACAACATCCAACATCCAACGCTCAACGTCCAACTTATGCATCTGCTGTCGTTTACAATTCAGAGTTCGATATTGAAACGTTAGGCATCCGCAGTCTGTTTAACCACGCCAGGAGGGACTCGAACCCCCAACCGACGGTTTTGGAGACCGCTACTCTACCAATTGAGCTACTGGCGTTCTTAATCTTCCTCTTCCGCTTCCTCTTAATCTCCTCTTCCTTCGTCATCCACTCAAGAAAGCACAGTGAGAGGTAGAGGAAGAATTTTAATCCAGAATATCGCTCACGCGACCGGCGCCGACCGTCTTGCCGCCTTCACGAATTGCGAAGCGAATCGTTTTTTCCATCGCGATTGGCGTGATCAGCTCGACTTCGATTGAGATGTTGTCGCCGGGCATGACCATTTCTACCCCTTCAGGCAACTTAACGGTGCCAGTCACGTCCGTAGTCCGGAAATAAAACTGCGGTCGGTAATTGGTGAAGAACGGGGTGTGACGTCCGCCTTCCTCCTTACTCAGCACATAGACTTCCGCCTTGAATTTCTTATGGGGCGTAATCGAACCAGGCTTCGAAATCACTTGGCCACGCTCGACTTCTTCCTTCTTTAAGCCGCGCAACAGAACGCCGACGTTATCGCCCGCACGCGCTTCATCGAGAAGTTTGCGGAACATTTCAATGTCGGTCGCAACGGTTTTTGCGGTAGGACGAATGCCGACGAGCTCAACTTCTCCCATTTTCTTGAGAACACCGCGCTCCACACGCCCCGTCGCGACGGTGCCGCGGCCTTCAATGTTGAACACGTCCTCGATCGGCATCAGGAACGGCTGATCGATCGGCCGCTCCGGCACGGGGATGTAATCGTCAATGGCTTCGACAAGGGCGAGCACTTGTTTTTCCGCGTCGGCGTCGCCATTAAGTGCCTTGAGCGCGCTGCCTTTAACAATCGGGATTTTATCTCCCGGAAATTCATACTGCGTCAGGAGATCGCGCACTTCCATCTCCACGAGATCGAGAAGCTCCGGATCATCGACCATATCGACCTTGTTCAGGAACACGACAATCGAGGGTACGCCAACTTGGCGCGCCAGCAGGATATGTTCGCGCGTTTGCGGCATGGGTCCATCCGCCGCCGAGACAACCAGGATGGCGCCATCCATTTGCGCCGCGCCTGTGATCATGTTCTTGACGTAATCGGCGTGGCCTGGGCAATCGACGTGTGCGTAGTGACGTTTGTCGCTCGAGTACTCCACGTGGGCTGTGTTAATTGTAATGCCACGCTCTTTTTCCTCCGGAGCGTTGTCGATCGACTCGTATGCGCGTACCTCGGCCATGCCCTTCTTCGACAGCACCATCGTAATCGCTGCCGTCAGGGTTGTTTTGCCGTGGTCCACGTGACCGATGGTGCCGACATTCACGTGCGGCTTGTCGCGTTTAAATGCTTCCTTAGCCATTTCAATTCTCCTGGTTAACTAAACTGTCGTATTTTCTGTAATTGTCTGCTGTCGGTCCTGAGGCTGCTCTGGAGCCCATGACCGGGATTGAACCGGTGACCTCGTCCTTACCAAGGACGTGCTCTACCAACTGAGCTACATGGGCTGCTTTTCGCCAACCCAGCGCCTCCGCGGCAACCCGAGCGGCAAACCGGTTTCGCCTCCTGCCAGAGATTCAAAAGTCCCAAAGCCGCGTCAAATTTGCAATTTGAACGACCATGGGACCGCCTCGTTCCAGCAAAAAGCGTCCGCAAGCTAACCGCGCTCATTGTTGTGTCAAAGAAATTTCTTGTTGGGAAGGGCGCATTTCGCAAGGGGCTGTAGAGTGCGCTATCCTCAGCGCATCCAGTCCAATACCAGCAACAACGGGTGCGCTGAGGATAACGGACACTACGGCATCCGAAAACTCACCGGATTCTGCCGCTGGTCTCTTCGGCTTTTCCTCGCGTAAGCAATCGCACAATGATAGCGATGATAATGAGAACCGCGATCGCGATCCCAACATTGAGCGGCGTGATCAAACCCGGGCCGGGCGTTGGAGTGGGAGTAGCGGAAGGAGGGGGCGGTGCGTTTTTCGCCACGAGCATTCCCTGCACGTATTGTAAACGCTGAACGGTGTCATAGTCGTCCGGTTTTAGCTTTAACGCCGCCTGGTAGTCGGCGATGGCCTTCTCATACTGCTGCAAGGAAGTGTAAGTCGCGCCTCGCTTCACCAAGTGCTCGGCATCGTTTGGGTCCTTCTCGATCAACAACGTGTAGTCCGCTAGGGCTGCATCGTAGTTTTTCAGGTTCCGGTTTGCCCAAGCGCGGCGGTCATAATTTTGTGGGTCATCTGGTTGTTTCTGAATTGCAGTGGTGAAGTCCGCGACTGCTTTGTCCCATTGGTTGAGACCGATCTCAGCAAAACCGCGAAATTTGTACGTGTAGGCGTCATCTGGTTTGAGTTCGATTGCCTTATCGAAATCTTGCAGCGCTGCATCGAACTGATTTTGCATTACGGCCGTCATGCCGCGCTCGCGATAGGCGACTTCATCCTTTGGAGCGACTTCGATCGCCTTTGAAAAATCAGCGTACGCGTCGGGGAGCCGGGGAGGATTGCTGGCACGATACGCCGTGCCTCGATTAGTGTAGCCGCGCGGATCTTTCGGATTCGCTTCAATCGCCTTCGTAAATTCGGCAACGGCAGCGTCGAAATTTTTTTGTTCGGCGAGCTCGATCCCGCGCTGCATGTGGCTCGCGGCACCCGCTGCTGGCTTGGCTGGTTTGGCCAGGCACACGTGACTGCCTGCAAAACAGAGAAGTGACGCGGTTGCGATGATAATTGTTCGCTTGTTCAAGATATTCATTCTCCTTTCAGCCTAACTGTTGAGCGATTTATGCTTGTAGGCGAGCAAA
>DASZGW010000047.1:0-11480 GCA_035938475.1 Candidatus Udaeobacter sp. | reverse complement strand
CGGCCAGCAACGATTTTGAAGTAGCTTTGATGATAGATGGGGCAGCGCGCACTCCCGACCCGGATAACCATCGGCCGCCGTCTGCGTTTTCTGCGCGCGTCCATTTCGCAACAATTCGCAACAGCGACATTGCACAATCTTGCACAATTGCGCAAGAACTAAATTTGAGTTCGCAACAACCTAGCGTCACTTGTGTACCCGTACGCTAGAGGCAGTTTTTTGTTGCGAAGCGTCATAGCGAATTTATTAGGTTCGAGCCCTGTAGGCTCCGGATTCAGTAGCGTTATCGACGCATAATATGAATCGCGAGAATCCGGCTTTGGTGACGCGCCAGCAGGTAATCGATGAAATCGCCGATGATCGAATTGGGTTTGTTGCCGAGCTTTGTCACAACCCTGCATATGAGCGTGCTGCTGCGTGCGTGCCACTCCAGATTAATCGCGCCGTGAAGATCTCGAGCGCTATGTATTTTCGCCCAGCCATGCGGGCGGCTCGGTTGTTTGTGCCAGACTTTGATGAAACCGAATTTTTTCTCCAGTTGCGGATCGCTCATGATTTTGTTCCGTAACGATCCGCGGCCGGTCGCGATTACCTGAATCACCGTTTGCATTTAACTCGAGTCAATTAGCCAATTCGGCCTAACGAACGCAAAACGCAAACCAAAACGAAATCCATTCTTCGTTCGCAGCTACCGACGTTCGGGCTACAGAAGCGGGCGAAACATAACGTACACGTCGACATATCCTTTTTCGGGATGATGAAATGCGCCTGGCAAAGTGCCAACGATTTTGAAACCGAGCTTTTGCCAAAGGCGCACTGCGGGGTCGTTGGTCGAAACAACGAAATTAAACTGCATCGCGTGAAAACCAATCCGGCGTCCCTCGCTTAAACAATGTTCGGCCATCGCGCGACCAATTCCCTGACCACGCGCATCCGGAGCAACCATGAAAGCCGCATTCGCGACGTGCGAGCCACTCCCGGACTGGTTAGGCCGCAAAATGTAGGTGCCCACAATGCGTCCGCTGCTTTCTGCAACGTAAGTCCGTGTATTCGCCTGGAACCAATATCCCAGGGCGTCCTGCCGGGATATTCCCACATCAAACGCGTAAGTGTCGCCTGCCGCGACAACGTCGTGAAAAATTTGCCAGATCGCATCGCGATCCGCCTCGGCCGCCGGGCGTATCTTCATCACCTCTTGACTGCTCTCAACGCAAACTTGTCGCAAAGCGCAAACCACGCAGCAAGCGCGGCGAATTTCTGCTCTGAGCGCCAAGGACCGCCGGTGAATCGGCCAAGATTTTGTATTGCTCGGCGGACATCAGCGCTGGATTTTCTAAGTTGCATTGCCGCTTTGTCATAAGCATCGCGCTCCAGGAGAACAGCCGTGCGAATGCCGTGCCCGTTCAAAGCCCGCTCGAGCGCCGAGCGAAACAATTGGCCTTCGAGCGCGTGCGCGCGGATGTGCGGATTTGCGATTGCTGCAGGATCGAGCTGGCTTCCAACCACCAGGGAAGCGCGCGTGATCGCGTATCCTTCTCGCTGATAATCTGCGAGACGCTTTGTGATCGATTGTTTTGTTACGCCCTGAACGATATTGGTCCGCCGCTTTATCTTCTTCGCATCGGTTTCAAGTTGTCCCGTGGCGGCGTGATACGGCTGGCGCGTCTCGGGAAATTGTGGGTCAGACAAATCGATCACCCGGTTATCGCGCAGCGCAGGTGAACCGATCGGCCCTGTAAGCAACACAGCAGCTGCCCAGCCCGATTTCACTCGGAAACCAAGGGCTACGGTTTCGGCCTTCACCTGTTTTGAAATGTGACAGGAACCGTCACCGCCCATTCCTGGCCGGGGGCGGATTTCCACTGCCGAAGCGTGCCGAGTGCAGATTGATCGATGACATTATTTCCAGTCGATTGGATAACCTGGATGTTGGTCACGTTTCCCCTGGTATTGAAGTTTAGCCTGAAGCGGCCCGACCACACCGCACCCGAACGAGAACGTATCTCAGAAGGAAACGCCGGCGCGGGCGCATAAACCAGTCGCGGCTTTGGCGTCGGATGCGGCGACGGTGTAGGTGTAACGACGGCTTGCGCCATTTCCGGCCATCGTGGCTTTGCGTCCGACGTAATTCGAGCCAGCAACGATCCCACGGTGCTCGAGGGTCGAACGGTTGCTTTCTCACCACCCGATATGACGACGCCGACAACCTCGCTATTCGCGTCCACAATCGGCGACCCGGCTGAATCCGGTGGGAGTGTTGCCGCGATTTCCAACCGCTCGGATTCCTTCGCTGAGATTGTTGATTCGTGAGCGGCTTCGGCGCTACCACCCAGCGCACTGCCAACTACCCCAACCAGCGTGCCCATTTCCAGGTTTGGACTCTTACTCAAAGTCAGAAATGGCACGCGCTTTACATTGGCTTGAAGAACAGCCAAGTCGAGCGTCGTGGAAGCGGCAAGAATCCCGCTCACATCATAAATTCCGCCATCAGCCATTTTCGCCACAGCATTGACCCCATCCTCGATCGCATGCGCGGTCGTAATGAATCTGCCATCTCCCGAAATAAAAAAAGCAGTCTGAGTCCGCAGTAATTTGCCCGATGAATCAAACACCGCGATCCAAAAAATGGCGGGACGGACGCTGTTCTCCAGCCGCGACAAATCGAGCGTTGGTCGCTGCTTAGTCTGTGACTGCGGCGTCGGACCTGGCGACGGCGGCGAACCTGGAGATGGGATCGGGGTCGAGACTCCAGACGGTAAAGGCGACTGCGCCGGCGATTCACCCACCACTTGACGGTTCGATTTTCGCCCGCACCCTGCCGTCGCAAAGACAGCCAGACAAAGCGAGCATTCAAGGGTAAGCCGGAATAGTCTCATCGGGCGCTATGCCCATAGTGTGGAACACAGAGCGGCGTCCAAAGCAAGTCGACAAAAATCGAACGCGGTGAAAACAGCGCGACCATCTCCGTACCGTAGCGAATCGAGAAGCGTGCGAGACTAATGCCGCTTGAAATACTGAACCGCGCGCTCGTGTTTTTGGGCTGCCGGCTTTGTCTTGAAGGTTCCCAAATTCCGGCGCTTTCCTGTCTTCGGATCTTTCTTCCGCGAATACAGCCGATATTTACCGGACTTGACCTTCCTGATCATGCTGTCTTGACATCAAACTTCATGAAATAGGCGTTGGTAAGGCATTTGCACGCGCTCGAGCTACACTGCAGTAGCAAAGGGCAGCCAAAGCGGCGAGGATCCCCAAATCCAGCGCGAGGTGCGCCGGGAAACTCCAGTTCTGACTGGCGCGACCGAAACAGCCGCAAGTGATGTCGAGACCGCGAACTTTTGCAGCGATCGTGGCGACGAGGAAGGCCACAACGAGCGCAGTCAAAATCGATAATGCGCCGCGATAGAAGAGGCGAAAAATCAGGGCGAGGCCGCAAAAAATTTCCAACCACGGCAGATAAAACGCGAGTCCCACTCCGATGGTCCACGGTAGAATTTTGTAATGATCGATATCGTGGGCGAACTGGACCGGATCGAGTAATTTAAGCGCGCCGGCGTAAATGAAAACGGCGGCAATGAGCAGATCGCCAATCCGCCAGACGAACGATTTAACCATTTAACACTTTAACTATTCTTTTTCACCCAGGCTTCCCAGCCGCCCTCGAGCACGAACACGTCAGGAAGCTGCGCTTCTTTCCGCAGCCGTTCGGCTACTTCGCGCGCCAGATCGCAGCTTTGCGCACTGCAATAAACAACCACCTTTTTCCCAGGCGACCACACAGCCAAAAACTGTGGTAACAATTCGTTCCAGCGATCTTCGTTCAACGAAATCGCGCCAGGCACGTGATCACGGGCAAACTCGTCATCCGGGCGAGCATCGATCCAGATGGTGCTGTCACCCCAGGCACGCGCCTGATCGACGCTCACCATTTCCGAAGGGGGAATTGGTGATTGCCACGAGATCTTGTCGCGAAAATAAATCGCTTGCCCTATACCGGGAAGAAGCGAGAACGCTGCAAGAATGAGCGCCTGGCGTGCCAGTGAAAATTTCAATGTGTTTGACCAGCCGGCGCAGTCGGACGAGCCGGGGCAGTCGGAGCAACCGGCGCAGCCGGGGCTTTCTGACCAGCTGGGGCGACCGGCGCAGTCGGAGCGGTCGTGATGCGGGCGGTGGCGTAAAATGTCTTTGGTGAATTCTCGGATTGGATCGTCAAGGTTGAAGCAATAAGACGACCGGTTTCCTTGGGTTGGACGTCAACTTTGAATTGCCCTTCGCCGGCTTCCTCGACTTTGGTCTGAAAATCCGGACTCGATGAAGTGACCTTGATATGTTTCACGCTAAAATCCTTCCCGGCGTGGATCGTGATCGTCTTCGGATCCGGCTTTTCGCCTTGTTTCCAAAACACAAAAGTCGGACTGATCTCTAATTCCTGCGGGATAATAGCCTTGAGGGTGAGGACCGTTTTCTGATTCGCGGCCTCGTCAGTTTCTACTGTCACGGTTTTCACCTGAGTGCCAGTCCGATCGCCAATGTTAAACGTGGCCGTGATCTCGCCTTTTTCCCCGGGCCCAACCTGATCCTTTTGCGATTGCGCAGCCGTGCAGCCGCATGAGGCGTGGACCGACTTAAAATGAACAGGGGTCTTGCCGGCGTTCTGATATTTGAAATGACCGATTGCCTGTTTGTCACCACGCGCCGGGTGCAGCTCAACGGCAGTTTGCTCCCATTTCAATTCGGCGCGCGCCGCCAGGCAAAAAATGAACGACAGTGTAAGAGTGAGAATGTGGGTTTTCATTTTTTAGAATAGAAGCGCGTAATATAATCAGAGACGGCTTCGCGCCAAGTGCGAGGTGATACCCCCGTCAAGTTCGTATATTTCGCAGTGGAAAGCACAGAATAAACAGGGCGCCGGGCGATCCAGTTGGCCATCTCTCGTAAGTTTCGCACGCCAATCGTCTTTGCCTTGAGAGGCAGGCCGGCCTCACGGCAGCAATCCACTGCCCATTGCGCGTATTCCCGCCAACTGCATTGCCCAGTATTCGCGAAATGCAAGATCCCTCCTGAAACGTTTGCGCCAAAAAACTGGGGGAGCATCGCGGCAATATCCAGCGTATATGTAGGCGTTGAAAATTTGTCTGCCACGGCATCGACTTTGTCATTTTCCTGCGCCTGTTGGACCATCGCGTCGATAAAACTCGGACGATCCGGTCCAAAGACCCAGGAGACGCGCACAACAAGATTCTTACTCTTCGCAGCTAGGACATTGTTCTCTCCGGCCAGCTTTGACTTACCGTAAACACTGATCGGACTAGCTTCATCCTCTTCGGTGTAGGGTTCGCGTTTATCTCCATCGAACACATAATCGGTGCTGAAATGAATCAGTCTGGCGTTCCTCTCGCCGCAAATCTCTGCAACAACACGCGGCGCCTCTGCGTTGATGAGAAAGGCTCGGTCCGGTTGCGTTTCGCAAAGGTCTACCCTTGTGAAACCCGCTGCGTTGATGAGAACGTCAAAACTCGTGTTCCGCAGTTTGTCGCGCACGGCGCTTAAATCCGAAAGATCGAGTTGCGTGCGATTAAAGCCAATGACGTCGAATTTGTCGCGATATTCACGCAGGACCGCCGCACCAAGTCGTCCGCCCGCGCCAAGAATTACAATTTTCATGATTGCCTATATAAGAACAGCCATGCGCCGGTGCCTCCGGCATCGAGCAGTTGGGGAGCGATCAGTATCTTCCAGCGCGTTCAAGCAACGGTTGCCACCACGACGGGTTCTCGATGTACCACTGGACCGTTTCACCGAGGCCTTCCTTGAAATTGTGGCGCGGTTTCCAGTTCAGCTCGCGCTGCGCAAACGAAGAGTCAATCGCGTACCGGCGGTCGTGGCCAAGTCTGTCGGTCACAAATGAAATCAGGCTGTGCGGCTTGGCCAGTTTATCAAGAATCATTTTTACAAGATCGATGTTCACCATCTCCCCGTCACCGCCGAAATTATAAATCTGGCCAGGTTTTCCCTCGAAAAGCGCGGCCACGATGGCGGCGCAATGATCTGTGACATGGATCCAATCGCGCACATTCAGGCCGTCGCCATAAACCGGCAATGGTTCGTCACGCAGCGCCTTGATGATCATGAGGGGAATCAGTTTTTCGGGAAACTGATACGGCCCGTAATTGTTCGAACAACGTGTCACCAGAACTTCCTGGCCGTAGGTCTTGAAACAGGCAAGCGCGAGCAGATCGGCACCGGCTTTGCTGGCCGAATAGGGCGAACTTGGATCGAGCGGCGATTGTTCGGTGAATTTGCCGGTAGGGCCAAGCGAACCATAGACTTCATCAGTCGAGACTTGGATGAAGCGCTGGACACCGTGCCGGCGTGCGCAATCGACCAGCACGCTTGTGCCGATAACATTTGTGTGAATGAAATTGAGCGGATCGTTGATGCTGCGGTCCACGTGCGATTCAGCTGCGAAATTGATGACCGCATAGAATTGATGCTCGGTCATGAGCGCGTCCATTTGATCGGCGTTCGCGATATCGGCTTTGAAAAACTCGTAGCGTTCGCCATGTTCTTCGACCACGCCATCCAGATTGGCGAGGTTGCCCGCGTAAGTGAGGACGTCGACGTTGGTCACGTACGCGGGCTTGTAATGTTGTAAAATATACCGAATAAAATTGCTACCGATGAATCCACAGCCACCGGTTACAAGGATGCGCATGGCAGCGCGTACTAGCAGCGCCGAAGGCGACGCGCCAGCAGAATATTCTCCCGCGGCCGCGAGTCTGAGGGATCACCTGGAAGCGTGGAAAGGCCGCCTGGCAGAGACTGGCTGGACTCCCTGGTTAATCCTGGGGCTGGCAGCATTCCTGCGTCTTTTTCTGCTCGGTATCAAGCCGCCGCATTTCGATGAAGGTATCAATGGCTGGTTTGTGGATCAGGTGATGCATAATGGGTTTTACAGATACGATCCCACAAATTACCACGGGCCGCTGCACTTCTACGTACTGCTACTGTCAGAAAGTTTGCTTGGCCGGAACCTCTGGGCACTGCGGCTGCCTGTTGTGCTGGTGAGCATTGGTTGCGTTTGGCTGACTTTAAAGTTCGAGCCATTAATCGGGCGAAATGTGAGTCGAATAGCCGCGTTGGCCATGGCGGTCTCTCCCGGATTTGTTTTCTACGGACGATACGCGATCCACGAAGTGTGGCTGCAATTCTTCTCGACGATGTTCATCCTGGGACTCCTCGGTCTTTGGAAATCCGGGAGGGTGAATTACCTCTGGTACGCAGGAATGGGAACAGCCGGCATGATTCTGACCAAGGAAACCTACGCGATTCATCTCGCCTGCGCGGTGATTGCCATTCCAGTTCTGATGGTTTCCTGCGCGCTAAGCCGCGTTCCCGACGCCAAGCCAGCGAAGCAAACGTGGAGTTACATCGATCTTGCGATGGTCCTCGGTGTGGGCGCAACCGCGATCGTCGTTTTCTATTCGGGAACGTTTCTTAATTGGAATGGCGTTAAAGGTCTGTATCAAGCATTCAAGGCCTGGACCGAAACTGGCGCCGCCGGTCACGGACACGAAAAACCGTGGGATTATTGGTTGAAATTGATGGGGCCATCGTTGGAAGGCGGCCGCGCTGATTTTCTCGGCTACGAACTGCCGATGCTGGCCGGATTAATTCTTTGCGTGTTTTGTCAAAAGTTTAAGAATCTCAGTCTGCGTTATCTGGCGATCTACGGGGTGGGAACCTTGTTTGCCTATAGTTACGTCAAATACAAAACGCCCTGGTGCATTATCAGTTTTGGGTGGCCATTCCTTTTTATCTTTGGCGCGGCGGTTCTGCTGGTTCGTCCAAAGCCGCCGAAGCGCAAGTCCCTTTTGCTAAGGCTACTTACCCCAACCGTTCGCAAGGTGCATGTCGCGACAGGCGTCCTTTTGTGTATTTCGCTCGGCTCATGCATTTGGCTAAACTACTTCCGCTGCAGCTCGCCCGATGAGCCTTATGCGTACGTCCAGACGTACAACGACATTTTTAAACTAACCAAACCGCTTCTTACATTGGCAAAACGGAATCCGGCCTACTATCACCTGACTGGCCACCTCATTCGCTCCAGCACTTATCCGCTTCCGTGGACGCTTGGAGATTTCGATCGAGTCGGCTACTACGAAGGAGGAAACATGCCAGCGAATCTCGACGGTGATTTTCTCCTCGTGCAACAAGACAAAATCAAAGACGTCGAATCGAAGTTGAAAGGAAAGTATTACACCGACACGGTTACCATTCGTAACTATCAGGATCCGTCGAAGCTTTACTTCAAGGCCGAGATCTTTAAAGAATTTTTCCCGGGCAAGGCGCCGGACTTTGCCGGCAAAGGACCAGGCTAGACAACGCTCATTTCGATGAAGTGGCTTTCGGCAGGTCTAACCTTTGTCAATTTGTCCGTTGTTTGCGGCGTCCTTCTGGGAATGGTCGGCCATGGCCTAAATGCATTGAGCGCGGCTCTCGCGCTGATATGCGGTGTTGCCTTTGCCGCGGCTGCCTGGCTGGGAACTTCTGACCCTGATAAACCAGGCGGGTCCGGGGCAAAGTTTTCCAAGTCTACACGGCGCTACGGGAAAATCTGGTTCTGGCTGGTGGCCGCATTTTTCGCTTTGTTTGCCGTGCGATCGTTTTGCTGGCTGCTTTATATCGACGGCGGCGACTTGAAAATTCAATCCCCCAATAACCTGGGTGACCTCTCGCTCCACATCACTTTGATCAGGAATTTCGCAAATGGCGTCCACTTTTGGCCGGACAGCCCGATCTACGCTTTCAGCAAACTAAGGTATCCGGCTGGCATCGATTTGTTCAACGCTTTGCTTTGCCTTGTTCACATCGATCTAATGCGGGGACTGGTTTGGACCGGATTGCTTGGTTCGCTCGCGACATTTTATGCCTTTTTCCGATGGGGCGGCACCTTCGGTGTAGCCGGTTTTTTGTTCAACGGCGGAATAGCTGGCTTCCAATTTTTAAAGACGCTGAAGTTTTTGGATTACCAGGGCGGAAACAAAATCGCCTGGAAGAGCATTCCGCTTTCCATGTTCGTAACTCAGCGCGGATGGCTTTACGCAATTCCAGCGGGGCTGGTCCTGCTGTGGCATTGGCGTGAGAAATATTTTCGTGAGACTCCCATAGTCCCGACTCGTCGGGATTTGTCGGCGCCCGATACCTCTTCGCCTGAAGCAGCTGCGAAGGCTGGGGAGAAAGGGGATGACCCCGAAGCCCAGCCTCTGGTTGCGGGCGACGATGTTGGTCAAGCCACCGCAGTCAACGCCCGCGGCAACGGCAAGGGCCCTCTTCCCTTCTGGGTCGAACTTTCCCTCTACGCATCGATGCCCCTTTTTCACGTGCATACGTTTATTGCTCTGACGATCGTGCTCGTTATCGCGCTGTTCTTCGAGCGGCTGACATGGCCCAAAATTTTCAGTGAGGCGCCGATGCGCAGACACGCTACTACGCTGCTCAGTGTTGCTTTAATTCCCGCAACCTTTTTCGTTTGGCTGGTTACCGACCAGTTCCATGCGAAATCAATGGTGAAATGGCACCCCGGCTGGGTGCAAGATTCGGCGGATTTCGGCGCCCCATTCTTCCGGATCGGTGGCGCTGCGAATTTCGGATCTGCCACGGCATTCGGCTCACTGCTGCAAAAGACGTGGAACGGCGTAATCGCACCGTTCTTTCAGTTCTGGCTAACGAACTTTGGCTTATGGGTCCTGCTGGCACTGGCATTGGTAGCGCTATGTGGCTGGCGCGCTTGGAAAACCGGCTGGCGCTGGGGTACGAAACCGCCCGCGGACGTCGCGTTCGTGCTGCCTGCGGTTGTGATCTTTGTCATTGGGTACTTCGTTCAAACCGCGCCGTGGGACTGGGATAATCTCAAACTAATGGTTTGGGGTTACTTTCTCATTCTCCCGTTTTTGTGGAGCGATTTAATTGGGCGTTGGGCGTTACCGGAACGGGCAGTTACCTGCATTGCGCTCTTCGCTTCCGGTTTTATCACGTTGCTGGGCGGCTTGACTGCTGGGCATCCAGGCTTTGGACTGATTGACCGCGCGAGACTCGATGCAATCGGCACGGCGGTTCGGCCTTTGCCCGTTGAGGCTCGTTTCGCTGCCTACCCGACCTATAATCATCCGCTCTTGCTTCAAGGCCGTAAAGTCGTTCTGGGATATCCAGGCCATCTTTGGACGGAAGGATTCGATTACAATGAGCCCAATAGGCAGTTAACGGCCTTAATGCGTGGGGCGCCCAACTGGCGCGAAGCTGCTCAGGCTCTGGGCGTCCGCTACGTTTTCTGGGGTCGCGATGAGACAGAGAATTATCAGGGAAGCAGCCGCCCATGGGAAACGACCGCGCGGCGCATAGCATCGGGCGACTGGGGCGCAATCTACGACCTGACACCTGAATCGCCTTCTCGCTAAGGCGCGACTGGGGTTTCGCTGCTCGAGGATTGTCTCCTGGAGACCGCGATCTTCCTGCGCACTCGAAACGGATGCGCAAGGAAAACAAAATAGATCGCGCTCAGAAGGTCTGTAGGACTGCACGCGGGACTCGTTAGGCGCAGTGAGACACTGCGCAGCGCTGCGAAAACATTTTCGGCGGTCAACGCAGACGGCATCGGAACACTCGTGTAATGGCGGCCAAACGCGTGCAGCCGATGCGCGTCGGATGTGGCGATTAATGGCCTGCCAAAGCGCGACGCCACCCTTTTCGCGCGGCGATTTGGATTAAACAGGCCTATGTGAAAATGGCAAAACTCAATCGCGTCGAAGCAATCTATTTCTCGAAGTAATCGCGATCCAATCGAGCCGCCGAACATGTAAAAGGGGTGCGGCGCAATTGTAAAAATTGATTCGCCGCGCTGCGCCCGGAGCCGCCGCAGGTCATCAAAGCTCTTCAGTTCCGCCATTTCCTTGGCGGTCACATTTAGCACGATGACGTCGGCGCCGTGCAGACGCATCTCTGCGGCGGGGATAAGCAAAATCCCCATGCCCGCCGCATCCGCGAATACTTCCGGTCGACTAAAGACTGCATCGTGCAAGGTGATCGCAAGAACGCGAAAACCAAGTGAACGCGCGCGTTCGAGCAATTGATGCGCTGAGTAATCCACCGCGTCTTTGGGGTCATCGAGCGTATGAATGTGCAAGTCGATTTTGATCCATTCTTCAGTTTCACTCTTGCTCATGCTCGTGCTCGAAGCTTAGCCGTGAATCGCAAGGATTTCATTCTCCTGGTCAATACCCGCGCACCTGGGACGCTGGCTCTCAAATTTCGATTACGAACATGAGCAAGAGTAAGAAACCTGCGCGACAAAGCGCTTGCGAGCCTTGCTCCGCCATTTACCGTTCACGATTCACTTTCTCAACGCTCGGGTGGTGGAATGGCAGACACGTACGTTTGAGGGGCGTATGCCGAAAGGCATGCGGGTTCAAGTCCCGCCCCGAGCA
>DASZGW010000046.1:0-9805 GCA_035938475.1 Candidatus Udaeobacter sp. | reverse complement strand
GCACTGGCCGTTCTGTTGCAATCGTTCACCGCCTCGCAACTGCTCCCATGAGGCGCTCCCATTCGTCGAGGCTCCCGCGAAAGCCAAGGTCGCAGGCAGTATTGAAACTCACCCGGGCGGTCATCTCGCGGCGCTTTCCGCTCTTCGTGTCGCTGGCGTTCCGATAATGGCGGCGTGAAATGAAGATGTGTGAGGCCAGCGGGTCGTGCTCTGTTTTCATCGCGGCGAGTTCGGTTTCAACGTCACGTATCGCCTTGGTGAGCCGTTCGAGTGCGTCTTGAAGGCGTGCGAACCCCATAATGTTCGACTGAACATAATCATGGCTGAACGTCAAACCGTCACTCCAGCTTCATCACCGGATGGATTTCCCAGCTGCGTAGCCGGGGAAGATCGGTTCTCCGGTTTGATCGAAACCGCAGCCGATCTGAAGCGATAGCGGAGTCTCCACGAACTTCGTGTTTGTCCGCATCGCCTAAATCCTTTCTAATCCAAAGCGATGGAACCAGCTGAAGCTTTGTCGACCGCCGCCCAGCTAGCGCTAGCGCTGGCTGGATTTGCCGGAGTAGTGGTGGCGTTTCGCAGCAAGTCGCTGCACGATTGGTCGGCCCTGGATAAGTTTCGCCTGTGGCTTTTGCTCGGCAATGCCCTGGTCCCGCTCTTCGCTTGTTTATTCGGCATGCTCTTGCTGACGATCAAACCGACGCCGCTTTCCATTTGGCGCTGGACCAGCGGGTTCTCGCTCCTTTTGGGTTTTGCCTCTGGTTTTGCGAGCCGACGGCGTTTATCAGAACTGGGGCCGACGGCAATCAAGGATATGGCGGCCTTCCGCTATGTTTTCTACACGATTGGTGTCCTCGGCATAGCGACGACCGGCGTCTTGCAGGTTTACAATGCTCTAATCTCGGGCGTTTTCTGGCTGTTTTATACCGGCGTCGTTTTCGGACTTGCTGTCGGCGCCTTGCAATTTGCTCGAATGATTTTTCAGCCGCCGCACACGAGCGATGTTGGCGAGAAGTGTGACTAGGTCATGGCAAGAGTCATGGGTCTATCCAAGCGCTCAAGCCCAGCGCTGGCCGCTCCGATGACGGTGATCGAAATCAGGCCGCACCGTTGGGGCTGGCGAGTTTTTGAAGCTCCCTGGCGTTGAGCCGGTGTTCCAAGAGAAGCGCCAGGCAATTGACTATGCTGAAACCCGCGCGTGCTTTCGAGCCGGTGAGATTCGTGTTTTAGATGCGAGCGGCAAACTTGAACGCGCGATTGCCTTTAACGAGACGGATCGAAAACTAGGGTGAGCCCTTTTTCGAGCTTTATCGGCGGAAAACCCTTGCAGCCGCGCGGCGAAGCTTGGCGATTGTCTCAGCACTCGTCGGTTGATCAAAGTTCACCATAGCTTGGCAACATACCACGGCGGCGCCGCTGACATGAATAAAGGGTGCGCCATGTGGTTGCCAACCTTCCTTCAGCGCGGCATTCACTTTTTCGGCGAGCGAACCGAGGTCTTGGCTTTCAATAATTTTGTACTCTTCGATCGTGTCCATCTGCCTATCATCGGAAGCGCGCGGCCATGGTCGAGGAGGATTTACTGTCTGTGCGAGAGCCCGTCCGGTGCGGCTTTGTCCTAATCAGCGACGCGCTACCGCTTTTTAGCCCAACGTTTCTTTCTCGCTTCGGCCAGGCGCTTCGTTCGCTTCTTAATCTCAGCCAGGCTGTAGTGTTTCGGCTTGCCGCGCGCGCGCGTTCGGGGCGACATCATTTAGCCAGGATTTAGTCCTGGAACTTCATTCCTCACTTTCCGTAGAAAGACAAATGAGGACCGCCAGGCCCCCACTTTGCTCGCATGCCCCAAGGTTGAAGCTGGGATTATGGCAGATCGATCTAATTTTTGGAAAATGGTCGGCCGCACTAAGCCTGGCAAGCTTCGCGTCTTTGCCGAGAGCGAACTCCAGGATTGTGAAGATTATTTCCTGGAAATTCAGTCTGACCCGACGCTTCCTCCAAATGAAATCATAACTGCATCGGAACGACTCGCACTCATACGCAGTGAGATCGATCTAAGACATAGCGACGCCAAGCACCGGCAAACTCAGCGCCTCGCCCGCTGGGCAATTGCGTTTGGAATGGTTTCGATGGCTGCAGCAATTACCTCTGGAGTTGCCCAATTTTTCGCACACAAGCCAACTCACGAGACTTTGCTTGCGACTGGAGAGCCAATTGTCGCTACACCCAGCGCTAGGGAATTGCTAACTCCGACGCAAGAGCTTACGGCCACGTCGCCAGCCGCTATGCTAGAGCTTAGTGCCGCGTCGCCAGCCGCTATGCTAGAGGTTAGTGCCGCGCCATCGACCCTCACGCCAGAGCTCACTCCCGCGCCATCGCCGAGAGGAACGCCACCAGATATCAAACCCGAGTATGTAGAGGAGACGACTCCTCCGCCAAAGAAACCGCAGGCCCAAAAATTCACGCCAATTAAGGCGCCGCAAGCTGCTGGTCGTCCCGGCACAATGTCGATTTCCACAGCCAAAGCTCTGGCCACTTACGCTCCGCGTCCTCAGTACCCTTATGAGGCGCGTTCACGACGTATTACAGGCGGGGGAGTGTGCGTTGTCGAAATCAATGCGGGAAGCGGCAGTGTAACGAGCGCTTCGATGGCATCAAGTATCGGAAACCCGATATTGGATAACGCGGCACTCAGTGCCTTCCGGCGGTGGCGATTTAAGCCGGGATCGGTTTCAAAGGTGAGAATCCCAATCACGTTTACCACGACAGGCGCCCAGTACTGAAATCCGTTGAACTTTAACGTATGAGAGTCACTTCACCCGTTCCGCACAAGAGAGCGCGCATTGAGATCATCCCGCTGATCGAGATCATGTTCTTCCTGCTAGCCAGTTTCATGATGGTCAGCTGGAGGAAATTAAACGCTGCGATAGTGTGGGTACACCGAGCGTACTGGTAGCCTAAGCGGTGATCACGGACGCGGCCTGGCTGCATCGCTTGAACCCCACGAACTTTTTAACCGAGCTGAAACGGCGCAATGTTTTGTCGAAATGGCAACTGAGTTCAAATTCGTCGCAATTCCGGAGGCGTTCGCGCGGCTAATAGGCGTCGCGGACGATGGCACTCGAATTTTCCGTGCAGAAGGAAATCACGCAGCGATGCGCAGGTGGTTCGACGCACTTTGCGAATATATCGGACCGTTTGTGTCGCCCGGAGGGGCTGCCGTGTACGCGAAAGTTAGTCGCGCTGCTGTCTACAAACGAATGAAGGCGGGTGGTCTAACCGCGTTCTGTTTTCACATCATTGGCAAAACGAAAACGATTCTTGGTAAAGAGAAAAAATTAAAAGAGTGGCCGCTTGTGTACATCCCAGTCGCAGAATGCAAAGCATGGGGCGCGGAATTAGATGAACGGGGTGCGCGACTTGAAGCGAATCGGGGCACGCAGGAAGACGAGGCAGCATTGGAAGAAGCAGAATTCGATGAAGACGGTCCAAGGCCTGATTTCGTGCATTATGATCCGAAAGACAAAAGGCGTCGGGACGTTAAATATATGACTGGCAAGAGACCCATCGAAGAGACGGAAGAAACAGAAGAAGATAGAAACTGATCGCTTAGGCCGGAAAAACCCGTAATTAAAGGCAGGATTTTCGGCCCGAATTATACTTAGACGTTGTTCCAATGTGCATATTGACACCAAGAACACTAAATATTTGTGGGTTGATTTTGTCGTTCATCGGTGCCGTGATGCTGTTTATTAGATTTTTGGCGCATCTCATCAGGGCTTCAGGGCGACCTATCTGGCAGTCGTGGTTAGTGCGTTGGTGCGGTCGCCTTGGAATCGCGCTGCTTACTATTGGTTTCCTTCTCCAGCTCGTCGCTAAATTTTCCCCGTAGAACCGCCTAACCGCAGCTCATGAATACGGTTCGCTTCATCTTACCTTCCGATAAGGATGAAGATGCCTGCCGCCAGCGCCAGTACGCCTATAATAACTCCCGAGATGGCAAGAGCGGCGATTGTCGAGAGGCCGATCACGATCAGATAAATGGCGAGCAAGAGCATTCCGATGTTTTTGGTGAAGATGAAGTTCATTAAGTCAGTATTCTGATCGCGGCTACAGTTTTCCTCTTTCCTGATTAAAGAACGCGGGGAAAATGGATATTCAGCCTGATGCAAACGTAGAGGACCAGGATCGCGCCAAGTGTGGAAAAAATGAGGCCGGCGGGATGGAATCGTCCGGTTGTCGGGTGCGAAAACATGTGGGTAACCGCGCCGCCGATGATCGATCCGATGATGCCGAGCACGATTGTCCAGAAAATCGTCATGTGCACGTGCATCACTGATTTCGCGATAATCCCCGCGATCAACCCAACAACAATGTACCAGATTAAGTGAATCATAATTTTCCCTCCGTCGTTTGCCTGCAGAAAGTTGCTGAGTATGGCCAGGCAGTTCACAATTGACGAGATTTTTTTCTCACGGGAGAGAAAGGGCTTAGGCGGAAAGAAGATGTGGATCCCGCAGGAATAAAATGGCGAATTTAGCGCCTTCCTGCTATAATTTTATGCGTGAAAGAGAAAGACGCCAACAAAGAAGCATTGGAGCAGGTGGAGAAAGCGACCGAATCCGAGCCGGCCAAAAGCAAGGATCTTCTGGAATCTGAGGATCTAGAACGCAAAGTCGGCGATTCGAAAAAACGCATCACGGATGAGAATACGTCGCGACCGACTTCATAGCGCGACCCCAACAAAGAGGCATTAGAGCAAGTCGAGAGAGCGACAGATTCAGAGTCTGTCAGGGCCGAAGAGCTTCTCGAATCGGAGGATTTGAAGCGGCAACTCCGAGAGGATCCAGCAAAAAAAGCTTGCCCTGCAAACTTCCAATTCATATGTCATATGAAATCGGTAGGTGTTGGTTGCTTAGACTGCCTATGCAGAGGGCTTTCTACATGAAACGCCCTGGTTTACTCCGACCGCTTGATCTGAGCGCCGAACATTTCGGTGTTTCCTGAAACGTTCAATTCCAGAACTCAGACCGGAAAAAGATTGGTAATCCTCAAACCGATAATGATCCACGTCAACACCATCACGTGCTGGAACTGGTCGTTCATCTCAGTGCTCGCGAAGTCATCACGGCCTAACGAGATCCAAGGTCAGCGACCGTAAGAATTAGAAGCGACGTTCGCATACACTGGGAACCAGGCAAAAGGACGGTCCGTGCGGATCGCTGCATCGCCTCATTAGGTCTTGGGCAGTTCCTTCCTCGGATTCACGCCGACGGATGCTCCACCGTTCCTGCCGAGTGCGGCATCGACGTCCAAGACGAACCCGGGAGGGAACCCGATCTGTTTGGCGCTGCGCCACCAAGTCTCGCCACCCGCCGTTTTGAGCAAGCCGCACAGGAGTGCCCCACCCGTCGCTTCGAAAGTTCCCTTCGGAAAGATACCGCGTTGCGTTCTGTCCCAAATGTGAAAAGCCGCCCAAGCTTGTTCGGCCAACATCTGCTCCAGCCTTAGCTGATCGGCAGCGTCAATGGCACGCTCTCCATGCAGACCGGCCGTCATGAGCTCGGCAATGTCGCGGTGTTTGGCTATTGCCATGCGGATCACCGTCCATTGCGCCATCGTGGAATTGTGCTCATTGCGCTCGAGCGCCGCCGTGTTGTGTCTGATCTGTAAACCGACAAAGATCAAAGATACAATCACGCCAACCGAAGCAACAATTTGCGCAAGGTAGGATATTTGTTCGAACGACATAGGTTTTAATGTTGCGTAGACCTAACGAGATATGGATGGAATTTCTCCGTATTTTTTTGCGGGATTTATTCCGTCTGATCCACTTGCTCACCTAGGAAGAATGCGAAAAAAGCGGAATCACGAAACGAGGCCTAATTTCAGCAAGAGCCACGCCTCACAAAGTTTAACTTTTGTCTGTCATATGAAATCATTGCTCGGCCCGATCTCGTCGGCGTAACCGCTTTCACAGATTGCTCCCGCTCCACTTTAGTTTCTGCCTCACCACGCTGAAAAACGAGACATCCGGCAGGGACGCCAGAGGTAGTGTCTTCTTCGCCTTGCGGATGGTCACGACCGATCCACGCTCGACATGTATCGGCTTGCGGCCATCCAACGTTAGAAACACTGGATAGTCGGGATCGCTTGCTTCGATCTCAATGGTCGATCCCTCGGCGACAATAATCGACCGATTCGTGAGAACATGTGGGCAAATCGGTGTGATCACGAAAACACCCGACTCCGGATCGAGGATTGGTCCGCCAGCCGACAGCGAATACGCTGTCGAACCTGTCGGCGTTGCAACAATCAGGCCGTCGGCGTTGAATTCAGTGAGTGGTTCGTCATTCACGCGCGTGCGCAACATAACCAGGCGCGAAAGTTCGCCGCGGCTTAACACCGCGTCGTTTAGAGCAAGCATTTTGGCGGTTTGTTTCTCGCCAAGTCTTACCCGGGCCTCAAGCAGAGCGCGCTGGCTAAAATTGATCCGATCTTTGGCCAGACATTCCACCGCCTCATGATAGGTCGCAGAACTTGCGGTGGTCAGGAAACCGAGTGAGCCCACGTTAATGCCGAAAATCGGCTTTATCGCCTCGCCGAGCTGCCCCACTACGCGCAGAATCGTTCCGTCGCCCCCGGCTACAACCAGAAGATCCGTCGCGGCACCGAGCTCCAGGATGGAATACCCGGATTTTTTTCCAGCAATTCGCGCTGTTTCTTTTTCCAGCAAAGCTGTAATCGAAAGACGATTGAACTCCTGGGCGATTGCGTTGACCAAGTCACCGACACCCGGTTTCCGTGGGTGCGCGATTATGCCGATCGTTTTCGGATGCATGCGAAAAATTCCTGGTTGCCGTCCGCGCCTTTGATAGCAGATGGAACAAGTCCGGTCACCACCTGGCCTGAATGTGTAACGAACGCGACTATCTTGTCCTGGGCCTTTCGCTGCAGCTCCTGGTCGCGAACGATTCCGCCCCGGCCTACGTCCGCGCGTTGCAGTTCGAACTGTGGTTTGATCAATGCAAGAATCACGCCGGTTGGGGTTATCAAGTCGAATGCGTTTGGCAAGACTAAGGTCAGCGAGATAAAGGAAACATCAATCACGCAAAGATCGACGAGCTCCGGAACGTGTCTGCGAGAGAGAGCGCGCGCATTGACTTTTTCCAGAACAATCACGCGAGGATCGTTGCGTAGTTTCCAATTCAATTGGCCATGCCCAACATCAACTGCGTAAACTTTGCCGGCGCCGCGTTGTAACATGCAATCCGTAAAACCGCCGGTGGAAGCGCCGATATCCAGCGCTGTTTTTCCATGCATTTCGATTTTGAAATAGTCGAGAGCGCTTTCCAGTTTCAGAGCGCCTCGCCCGACATATTTGGGCGTCGGCTTGATTGAGATCGGCGATTCTTCTTCGAGCAACTCAGATGGCTTCACCGCAATTCGTGTGCCGACTTTTACATCGCCAGCCATCACCGCGCGCCGCGCCTGCTCGCGGCTTGGAAATAATCCCTTACCGACCAGAAGTTGATCAAGCCGTAACTTCTTCGGCATTCGCAATAACGGAGCGACGCCACACCTCGGCGATCGACACACGAAGAGCCTCCACGGCTTTAGTTAACTGATCGATCTTAATGCATAGTGGCGGCATCAGAACAATGACATTCCCCAGGGACCTGGTCAGCAGGCCGTGGCGACGCGCTTCGACACAAGCAGCCGCGGCCAAGTTGGGTCGTCCGCCGTTCGGCGATTCCTCGATCTCAATTCCGGCAATAAAACCACACTGCCGCACTTCTTTTACACCAGTGAGTTTCTCCAGATCAGCGAGAGCTGAGCTTAGATGCCGGATTTTCGGCTGCAAAGTTTCCAGGACGCGTTCGTTCTCGAAGATCTCCAGACTTGCCTTGGCTGCCGCGCAAGCAAGCGCATTTCCGGTGTAGCTGTGCCCGTAAGCAAGGGCTTTGCCCTCGGCTACAGATCCATCAAACGCCGAAAATAGTTTTTCAGATACCAAAGTAATAGCTAGCGGAAGATACCCTCCACTCAACCCTTTAGCCATAACCATCAGATCCGGAATCACCGCTTCGTGCTCGGAGGCAAACATCCGACCGGTTCTACCAAATCCGGTCATGACTTCGTCGACGATCAAAAGGGTATCGGTCCGATTACACCATTCGCGAACAGCTCTCAGTGTGCCAGGGGGCCACAGTCGCATGCCTGCGGCTCCCTGGATAAGCGGCTCAATCACAATGGCAGCAGTCTTCGCTATTTCGGCCGGCGCGAGGGCTTCCAGTGCCTTGATATTTGGAACCTGCATGGCCGGAAAGTTCCAGCGCGTCGATCCGATCTGAAACATTGTCGCCGCCCCCAAGCTCGCTGCTCCAGCTGTGTCGCCGTGATAGCCGTTCTGAAAAGCGATAAACTGATGCCTTCTCGAATGGCGGAGCCGCCAATACTGATCGGCAATTCTCAAAGCGACCTCGATTCCCGTTGAGCCGTCGTCAGAGAAAAAAACCCTGCTCGCGGGGTTATCTGGGAAAAGTTCAACGATCGCTTGTGCGAGTTCGATGGCGGACGGATTCGTGAAGCCGAGGAACGAAGTATGCGCAACCCGATCAAGCTGACGACGGATTGCCGCATTAATGCGTGGATGATTGTGCCCATGAATGTTCGTCCAAATGGAGGAATTTCCATCGATGTATTCGCGACCCCTGCTGTCACGTAACACTGCCGCATGCCCTTCGACCAAAATCAATGGCTCATGCTCCTGGGCGCACCACTCACGCGTGTCGGTAAACGGGTGCCAGACGAATCGCTTGTCGGCTTCGATCAGAGCTTTTGTATTCCATTCAGTCATGAGGCTCTTGTTGCGTTAACTTTTTTTGCGAGTAAAACCGCGCCGTAGCTTTGTGAAGGCGGGTCCCAAGCAATTAGTCGATCCGTATTCCAATCATTATGTGTCACTGATAGGCGCGCTGTTCCTGGATTAGCTTCTCGATTGAGGCAACGTCCTCGACTGAAGCGCGTCGCCGTTGATATTTTCGCACCAGGATTTCTTTCAATGTTAACAAATCCTCCAGCAACGCACGATCGTAGTAGGTCCAGTCAAGATCGCCGGCCATTTTCGCCTGAAACCGCCATGCGCCGCCGAACTTCGTCGCGCGCACTTCGCGCTTTTTGCCATCTTGATTTCTGTCCGTCCATATGTGTTGAATCGGCATCGCAGTAAAACCTTACATTAAGCGGCCTTGAAAGACGTAATTAAATTGGCGGCATATTTTATTGCGACGGTTGTCATCGGAGCGATCCTTGCGCCAGTTCTTTTTTGGTCTGCTCAGTCGCTTGCAGCGCACGGCGTATTTTCTTTTCTGGCAAGGTACGATTTCGAAACATTCTTTCATCGCGCCCTTTTGGTTGCCGCTGTACTTTTGCTCTGGCCGTTGCTACGAATAAGCCACGTACGATGCCTGGCTGATCTGGACATTGCACCTAATTCGCGTTGGGGCCGCGATCTGTGCGCGGGCGTTGTTCTCTCGGTGATTCCCCTGCTCCTTTGCGGGGCTTTACTCATCTCACTCCACGTGTATGCGTTTCGGCACAGCTTTGCCTGGCCTCGCTTTGGCAAGATGCTTGTGGCATCAATCACAGTTCCGTTCATTGAAGAGGTTTTTTTTCGCGGGATCGTTTTAGGCCTCTTACTCAGAACCGGCCGCAAGTACATGGCGATCTTTGCCGTTTCAATGATTTTTGCAGCGGTGCATTTTCTAAAGGCTCCGGAGCGAACGTCCGAGATAGTAACATGGAC
>DASZGW010000045.1:0-86798 GCA_035938475.1 Candidatus Udaeobacter sp. | reverse complement strand
TGCGGTCGCTTGCTGGCTGCCCGCGAGGCGAGCAGCGCGCGTCGATCCAGTCGTCGCTCTTCGTGCCGAATGAATTCATCTGAGCAAATCAACCCAACGTCACATGAACGATCTCGGTTTCGCCTTTCGTAAACTTCGGCAGTCACCGGCGTTCACCTTGATCGCCGTCATCACGCTCGCGCTCGGCATTGGCGCTAACACTGCCATCTTCAGCATCGTCAATGCGGTTCTGCTTCGACCGCTGCCGTATCCAAACGCCGACAGGATTATGGTGTTGAATGAATCATCCGGTCCCGGCCAGGACTATTCGGTCGCGCTGCCTGATTATTTCGATTGGCGAAATGATAATACTGTTTTTGAACATCTCGCCGCCACCCACAAAGAGTCGCGAAATCTCAGCGGTATTCCCGGTCGCGAACCCGAGCGCGTGTCGTGCGCCTCAGTCACTCGGAATTTTTTCAATATTATTGGTCTGCCGCCGGAACTCGGTCGTACTTTCACCGAAGATGAAGATAAGGTTGGCGGGCCGCCGGTCGTTGTGATTAGCGATCGTCTCTGGCAACATGCATTCAATCGCGACCGCGGAGTTATTGGCCGCTCCATCAACCTCCACGATCAAAATTTCACGATCATCGGCGTGATGCCGCCGCAAGTGAGGTCCCCGCAGGATAGCGACGCTTGGTTTTCACTGATGCGGCGCAGCAATAACCCGGCCTGGATGGATCGTTCTCATCACCCGATGATTTTTGTTTGGGGCAAACTCAAAGCCGGCGCCAGCGTCGATCAAGCGCGTACGGAAATGAAAGGCATCGCCGCGCGTTTGGAAAAAACATATCCGGACACAAACGGGAAAGTCTACGCCGTCGTTACGCCTCTACTCGAGAATCTCGTCGGCAAGTACAGAACTAATCTCGTGCTGCTTCTTGGCGCGGTTGGATTGGTGTTGCTCATCGCCTGTGCGAATCTCGCCAACTTATTTGCCGCGCGAGGTGCCGCGCGGGCGAGAGAGTTTGCCATTTACTCCGCAGTGGGCGCTACTCGCGGTCAAATCATTCGCAAACTTCTGCTCGAAAGTTTTCTGATCGCGATACTTGGTGGGGCGCTCGGATTCATTATTGCCATTTGGTTACGCGACGCCTTGATCGCTTTAGGGCCTGAAGGTGTTTCTCGATTCCAACAAATTTCATTCGATCTGCCGGTTCTGGGTTTCACTTTCTTGATCGCATCCCTAACGACTGTGCTTTTCGGACTGTGGCCGGCATGGCAGGCGTCGCATGTGAACCTGCAGCTCGCATTGAAAGCGGGATCTGCTGGAAGCGGCGATCCGCCGTCGGCCAAACGCGCGCGGGATTGGCTGGTGATCAGCGAAATTGCGCTCACGCTTACCTTGTTGGTCGCGGCCGGCCTCGTTGTGAAAAGTTTTTCGCGGTTGCAATCGCTCTCGTTAGGCTACGAGCCGCGTGCGCTCTTCACAGCGCGCTTTGAATTGCCGTGGAGAAAATACAACAACCGCGACAAGATTGACATCTTCGCGAAAGCGCTCCTCGACAAAGTGCGCGCGTTGCCCGGCGTGCAAAATGTTGCTGTCAGCTCGAACGGACCGCTCATGGGTGGATGGCAAACTGGTTTTTGGCGTGAAGAGAATCCGCGACCGCAGCCTTCGGATATGTTGAATAGCGATCTCGAAGTGGTCGGCGGCGATTACTTCTCCACGCTCAAGGTGCCTTTGTTGCGTGGTCGGACGTTTAACGAGCGCGACACCAAAGATTCGCCGCGCGTCATCATTATCGATCAGGCGATGGCCGAACAATATTTTCCCGGCGAAGATCCAATTGGTAAACGTCTCGGCGTTGATGTTGGCAACGACGAAGAAGGTTGGGTAATGAGCGAAATCGTTGGCGTAGTCGCGCGGATGCGATTTCATGCCGTCGATGAAATGGCGCCTTTGCCGTTGATTTACTGTTCGTTAGGCCAGGCCCAGCGAACCGGTCTTACCCTCTTCGTGAGATCGACAATCGCTTCTGCGGTGCTTGAGCGGTCGATTCTTGAGGCTGTTACGTCAATCGATTCTTCGCTGGCGGTTTTCGACGCCCGTCCGATGAGCGATCGCGTCCGCGAGACCTGGGGTGCGCAACGTTTGTTAAGTTTTCTATTTTCAATTTTCGCCGGGCTCGCGCTGGTGCTTGCGACTATCGGTCTTTACGGACTGCTCGCCTATACCACGCTCAAACGCGTCCCTGAAATCGGTATTCGACTCGCGCTTGGCGCGCGCCCGGCCCAAATTCGAGCGCTCATTGTTTCGCACGCGATGCATTTGCTTTTGATCGGCTCGATGATCGGCCTGGTCGCAGCCGTTGCATTGTCACGCGCATTGCAAACTGTCCTTTTCGAAGTCAAAGGAATCGATCCAAGAATTTATCTTGGCGTCGGCGCGCTTCTCTTTTCGGCAACTCTTTTTGCTGCCTGGATTCCAGCTCGTCGGGCCTCACGTGTCGATCCAATGATCGCATTACGCACCGAGTGATATGAACGATCTGAAGTTTGCTCTACGCCAACTCCGCAAATCACCCGGATTTACTTTTCTCGCGGTGCTCACGATGGCGCTCGGCATCGGCATGAACACCGCGATCTTCAGTTTAATACACGATCTTTTCCTGCGCCGTCTCCCGTTTTCGCAACCGGAGCGCGTAGTAACCATCTACGGCGAGGCGAAAGAGCGCGACCTAAAGCAGCTTCCTTTTTCGCTGCCGAAGTTCTGGCATTATCGCGACGGGCAAACTGTTTTCTCGAGTATCGCGGCCACCTGGGGGAATGGCTACATCATGACCGGAATGGGCGAGCCGGTTCAATTGCTCGGCGCCAACGTGACGGCCAACTATTTTGATCTACTCGGGATTCACCCAATTTTCGGACGCAATTTTCTTCCGACAGAAGAATCCAAAGGCGACGTCGTGCTGGTAACGGAAAGTTTCTGGCGCAAACGTTTCAACTCCGACCCAACGGTGCTTGGCCGCAGCATTACACTGAACGGCGTACCCACGACCATCGTGGGTGTGCTGCCGAACCTACCAATCGCCTGGTTTGGTCGGGACTCAGAGATCTTCGCCAACAAACCGTTCGAAAGGCCGGACATTTCCAAGGATCGACTTATGCGCGGGGTCAGTTTTATGCAGATAGCAGCGCGGTTAAAGCTCGGGGTTACGATCGCTCAGGCCCAGGCAGCGATGCCGGCCCTGGCCCAGAGCTATCGCGAGCAACATCCCGAAAACGCTGATAACAGTTGGACATCGGTGTTGGTGCCGGCGGCGGAGGATGCGACTGGAAAGTTGCGTCCGGCTTTCATCACTCTGCTGGCCGCAGTCGGCGCAGTATTGTTGATCGCTTGCAGCAACGTGGCGAATCTCTTGTTAGTTCGTTTCATCGGACGCCGACGTGAAATCGCATTACGGATGGCGTTGGGCGCTAATCGGCCCGGCATCGTGCGGTTGTTCGTGTTCGAGAGCACACTGGTCAGCGTAATCGCGGGCGTGACTGGATTATGCCTGGCGCTCTGGACGGTATCGATTGTTCCCAAACTGGCTGGTCAAAACATTCCACTCGAAAGCGGAGTGACATTGCATTGGCCGGTGCTTGTTTTCACACTCGGGCTGTCACTCATCACCGGTCTGCTTATGGGTCTTTATCCGGCGTGGCAAAGTTCGCGTGCCGATCTGGTCGAGGGGCTCAAGGAAGGCGGACGTGGCACAAGCGGGGGTCGCGGTCAACATCGTTTCCGCCGCGGTTTGGTGACGGCGCAAGTTGGATTATCTGTGGTACTAGTGGCTTGCGCCGCGATGTTGGTCTCAAGTTTCGTCCGGCTCAGCCGCCAGGAAACAGGGTTTCGATCCGAACGCGTGTGGACCGGCGGCGTTGGATTGCCACCGGCGCACTATCCCGATCCCGCGGCGCGTGCCCGATTCGCGGAACGATTACAGACCGAATTGCAGACCGCCCCTGGGGTTGAAGCTATTTCGATCTCCGATGCCGTCCCGTTGTCCGGAAATTACTCAAGGGCGCCTTATGCCCGCGTGGATGGAAATCCTGTGCCAGTAAACCAGCGGCCGCTGGGGCTGACCCGGAGTGTTTCGCCGGGATATTTTCGCACGCTTGGGATTCCGCTCCTTTCCGGCCGCGATTTCACCGAACAAGACAAAGTTGATTCACCATTCGTCGTAATCCTTAGCAACTCGACTGCGAAGAAACTTTTCCCGAACGAGGACCCGATCGGGCACCAAATGCTTTTCGGCACCGACAACGGCAATGGACTGCAAGCGGAAGTGGTGGGCGTAGTCGGCGACGTCCGTTCGCAACAACTCGCCAAGGCGAACGACGTCGAATTTTATCGACCGTGGCCGCAGCGAAGCAATTCGTTTCTCAACCTGCTCGTGCGCAGTGCAACCAAGCCGGAGGCGACGGCCGGGATTGTTCGCGCTGCACTGAACAGAATCGACAAGGGATTGCCGATTGTACAACCGAACACCCTCGATACGATCGTGACGCAATCGCTCGGCCAGGAGCGAGTGACCATGACGTTGCTTGGTGTTTTTGCCGGTATCGCCTTACTCCTCGCTGTCGTTGGGATATACGGCGCCGTCGCGTACATGGTCGAACAGCGCACCGGCGAGATAGGTGTGCGTATGGCGCTGGGCGCCCAGACGTCGGACGTATTGGATTTGGTCGTACGGCAGGGAATGACTCCGGTCATCCTCGGCTTGATCATCGGTTTGGCAGGAACATTTGCTGTCGGCCGACTACTCGCGGCCCAGCTCTATCAGATTTCGCCACACGATCCATTTTTGCTTGGCGCCGCCGCAATCGTGCTGGCCGTCGCCGCGCTATTGGCGTGTTTGATTCCGGCGCGCCGCGCCACACGTGTCGACCCGATTCAAGCATTACGCACCGAATGAATCCAAAACTTCTTTTGCTGGACGAGCCGACCGGAAATCTTCACTCGAGTCACAGCGAAGAAATCATGGACCTTTTCAACAGGCTGAACGCCGAAGGAACAACCGTCGTGCAGGTCACGCATTCAGAAAAGAACCCGGTCTACGGCAACCGTGTCATCCAACTGCGGGATGGCTGGATCGTTAACAAATAACAAAAAGAAATTCATTATGATTCTAGATTCCTTTCGCCAGGATGTCCGAGTTGGGCTCCGTGTTTTGTTCAAAGACAAAACTTTTTGTTTTCTAGCTGTGCTTGTTCTCGGCCTCGGCATCGGCGGGGCGACGACTCAATTTACAGTCGTCAATGCAGTCGTGTTGCGCGGATTTTCCTTTCCACATCCGGAGCAGTTGGTGAGCGTTGGGTTGATCGATCCGAAGACGAGCGATCAAAACAACAATTTCGGGTTCGGCCAGATTCCAACAGCGCAGGATTACGAAGATTTGAAAGCGACCCAGAAGTCGTGCTCGTTGATGGCCGGCTATCTCAGTGGATCTACGATAAACGTCACCTACAAGAACAATCCGCAACGTTACAACGGCGGTTACGTCACAGAGGATTTTTTCAAGATCACTGGAGTATCGCCGATTATCGGACGCGATTTCACCGCCGCTGACAACAAGCCGGGTGCGGAAAGGGTCATCATTCTCGGTCACGAAATTTGGAAGCGGGATTTCAACAGCGATCACAATGTCGTCGGACGGAACGTTCGAGTTAATGGCAAAGCTGCAACCATCATTGGTGTTATGCCGCCGAATTTTAAGTTCCCAGGTTTTGAGGAACTCTGGACGCCGCTTTACAATCAATTTCCCCCGATACCGCGCGGGCAGCTGGTGATCGGCGCAAACAACGCCGCACCGGCGGTGATGGGTCGGCTTAAACCGGGGGTCACTATCGATCAGGCGAATGCGGAATTTATCAATCTTGCTCGCCAGTTGGCGCAAGACAATCCAAAGACCAACCAAAATTTCACATCGGCGACCGTGCAACCGCTCGCGAACTCGATTATCGGCATTCAATTTCGGCAGACCGTTTGGGCGATGCTGGCTGCGGTAATTCTCGTTTTACTGATCGCGTGCGTGAACGTCATGAATATGCAGTTCGGCCGGGCCGCATTGCGAGCAAAAGAATTGGCGATTCGCGGCGCATTAGGGGCGACACGTTGGAGACTCGTCAGGCAGATGTTGACCGAAAGTCTGGTGGTCGCCGTATTCGGCGCGATCGTGGGAGTTCTTTTAGCCTATTGGGGCGTCGACTTGCTAACCCGCGCCACAGACGCTCTGCCGTCGGGGTTTGCATTGCCTTACTGGATTCGATTTACGATCGACGCGCGAGTGCTCGCGTTCATCGTTGGGATAACCTTGGTCGCCACGATCGTTTCCGGCCTGGTCCCGGCAATGGTCAGTGCTCACGGCAATGCAGCGGAGATGATGAAGGAAGGCGGGCGCGGCAACAGCAGTCGGTTGGTCAACATCATCACGCGGCTTCTCGTGATCGCGCAGATCGCCCTGACTGCGGCGCTGTTGATTGCGACAACCCTCGAGATCAGGTCGATCCGAAACCAGCTCAAGCTCGACTATGGTTACGACGAGAACGCGATTTACACCGCCCGGATGGCGTTGATGGAAGGCGCCTATACCGAAGATGGCCGCCGCGATTTTTTCAAACGCACCGTTCGGGAATTGCGTACCAACTCTCAGTTTGATTCGGCAGCGCTGACTGATCGCTTTCGAATGACATTTGCAGGCGGCGGCCAATATGAAGTTGACGGCCAAAATTATCTCACCGACCGCGATCGGCCGCGCGGAAACTTCGAATCGGTGTCGGACCTTTATTTTTCGACACTCGGGCTAAAGATTTTGGAAGGGCGCGATTTTGCGACTGATGATAGCGACGCCAAGCGACCGGTTGCGATCGTGAACGCGAGTTTTGCGCGGAAGCATTGGGGCAACCAAAGCGCGCTCGGACATCAGGTCCGAATCTTCAACCCAGGCGAGCCGGAGCCGTGGCGAACGATCGTAGGCGTTGTTCCCGACACTTTAATGCAGGGACCGTTCGATCAGCAGACGGACAATGCCGGCTTCTACATGCCACTCCTTGGCGCATCGCCGTCCACTCAATTTTGTACGATCCTCGTTCGGCCGCACGCAGGCCAACGCGCGGAAACGCTCGGTCCGGCGCTGACGAAGGCAGTTACTCAGCTGGATTCGGATGTGCCGATTTATTTTCCCGGCACAGCAGCTCGATTGCACGACGAAAGTCTTTCCGGAAATCGCATCATCGTTAGTCTGTTCGCGATTTTCGGTGGCGTCGCATTCGTTCTCTCTGCGGTGGGTCTCTACGGCGTGATGAGTTTTTCGGTGAGCCAGCGCACGCAGGAATTTGGAATTCGAATGGCTCTTGGAGCGGACGCGCGACGAATTTTCCGAATGGTCATGACGCAAGGCGCCTGGCAGTTGCTCATCGGACTTGTGCTTGGCACCGGCGCCGCCGCTTTGTTGCTCGGAGTCCTGGTTGCGGCTGCTTTGCGAAACATTCTCTTCAAAGTCAACCCGCTCGATCCGTCCATTTATTTCGCGGTCGCCGGCCTGCTCACGCTCGTTGCAGCGGTGTCCTGTTTTGTTCCGGCGCGCCGCGCCACACGTGTCGACCCGATTCAAGCACTACGCACCGAATGATATGAATGATCTAAAGTTTTCTTTGCGCCAGCTCCGCAAATCACCCGGGTTCACCGCGATCGCGGTAATCACGCTCGCGCTCGGGATCGGTTTGAACACGGCGATCTTTAGTTTGATCAACGATCTGTTCCTGCGCGGACTTCCGTTTCGGCAACCCTCCCGGGTCCTGCACGTCTTCTCGCATGCCAAAGATCAGCGGGTCGATTTTCCACTTTCGGCGCCGCGTTTCATGCACTTTCGCGACGGCCAAACCATTTTTGACGGATTTGCTGGGGAAAACGGGCTTGCGGCGACCGTGACTGGCGTGGGCGATCCATTCCAAGTTCCAATCTTTAAGACAACTGCAAACTATTTCGATGTGCTGGGTGTGCGGGTGATCCGAGGCCGGACGTTTTTGGCTCAGGAGGAGGAAGGCGCCGATGTTGCGGTCGTCACCGAACGGTTTTGGAAATCGCGCCTTGGCGGCGATCCGAATGTGATCGGGCGCGGACTCACGCTCGATGGAGTGTCGCATACCATCGTCGGTGTGATACCGACGCTGCCGGTTTCATGGACCGGACCGAATGCCGATATCTGGACAACAAAGCCGTTCATCATCCCGGGTTTTTCCCATGAACGGATGATGCGGGGTACCGCATTTCTGCGCGCGGTCGGACGATTGAAGCGGGGCATTTCCGTCATGCAGGCGCGCGCCGCGCTGCAGTTGCTCGAAAACAGTTATCGCAAGCAGTACCCGGAGAAAATCGACGCAAAATCCAGTACGATAGTGAAGACTCTGCCGGAGGATGTAACGGAAAATCTGCGACCGGGTTTCGCCACATTGCTCGCGGCGGTAACCTTTGTTTTGCTGATCGCGTGCAGCAACGTCGCCAATTTGTTACTTGTTCGGTTCACTGGCCGCCGGCGTGAAATCTCACTTCGAATGGCTTTGGGCGCGACGCGCGCAAGCGTGCTGCGGCTATTTGTTTTCGAAAGCGTTCTGATCAGCCTGCTCGCGGGTATTTTCGGTGCGGTTCTCGCGTGGCAATTGGTGCCGGTTGTGCCGAGAATCGCGGCGAACTTCCTTCCGATTGAACAGGGAAGCGCCACCGCGATTTCCTTTCCTGTGCTCGGATTCACAATTGCGCTCTCGCTTCTGACCGGCCTGGTGATGGGTCTCTATCCCGCGTTGCAAAGTTCGCGCGCTGATATTGTCGATGCTCTGAAGGAAGGCGGCCGCGGGACTTCCGGCAGTGTGCGCCAACAACGTTTCCGCAAATTGCTGGTCGGCGCGCAGGTTGCACTTTCCGTAACGCTACTCGCCGGCGCATCGTTGCTCATAGCAAGCTTTGTTCGGCTGAGCAGTCAGGATCCCGGGTTCAGGTTCGAAAATCTCTGGACGTGTTTCACCGTTCTGCCAGAAGCGCAATATTCAAACGAAGGAACACGAGCCCGGTTCGCAGACCAGCTAACGAAAACCTTGCGGGCAACGCCCGGCCTGCAAGAAGCGACCATTAGCACTGGTATTCCGCTCACTGGCGGCGCCGGCGCTACGCTTTATGCCCGTGCGGACAGCAACGTGCCACCCGTTGCTGAACGCAAAGGCGCTCCTTCTAATGACATTTCACCAGGATGGTTACGTACACTTGGGATTCCGTTACTTGCCGGTCGCGACTTCACCGAGCAGGACGTTGCAGATCATCCGAACGTAATTCTAATCAGCGCATCGGGAGCAAAAGCGGTATTTGGAAATGAAAATCCGATCGGGAAAACATTGCTCATCACCAGCGGCAGCATTCCGGTCGAGATCGTTGGCGTAGTCGGCGATGTGCGCTCTGTGCGACTCGATCAGCACAATGATATGGAATTTTATCGCCCATACGCGCAGGAGAATTTTCCGTTTCTCTCCATCACAGTGCGGAGTTTCTTGCCGACAGATACTGTCACGAAAACCGTACAGGCGGCATTGCGTACGATCGATCCGAATCTTGCGCTCATCTTGCCGCAGCCGGTCAAAGAGATCATGCGACAGGCGCTCGGCCAGGCAAAACTAATGATGGCTCTGTTGGGAATTTTCGCAGGCGTCGCGTTGCTGCTCGCTACGATTGGAATCTACGGTGCCGTCGCTTACACGGTCGAACAGCGGACAGGCGAAATCGGCGTGCGCATGGCGCTTGGCGCGCAAACTTCGGATGTACTGCGGCTTGTTGTTCGTCAGGGAATGGCTCCTGTCGTGTTGGGACTCGTCATCGGAATGGTGGCTGCTCTTGCGTTGGGTCGTTTACTCACTACGCAGCTCTACCAGGTTTCACCGCACAATCCGGCGCTTCTTGTTACCACAGCGATTACTCTCGGGGCGGTGGCTTTGCTTGCGTGTTTCTTGCCGGCACGGCGCGCAACATTCGTAAACCCAATCGAAGCGCTTCGGGCAGAATGATGAACTAAATGCACACTTTTCTCCAGGACCTTCGCTTTGGCTTCCGAATGCTTCGGCGCAGTCCTGGCTTTTCCATTCTAGCTATTCTCTGCCTCACCCTCGCCATCGGCACTAACGCCGCCGCCTTAAGTTGGATCGAAGGGATTCTCATCCGTCCCTATCCGCTCGTCGCGCACCAGGACCGAATGTTCGCGCTCAACTGCACGACCCGGGGCGCTCAGGGTTTCACCGGACTTTCTTATCCCGACTTCCTCGATCTCGAAAAAAACTCGACTCTGTTCGAGTCGTTCATCATCGATAAAATTACCGGCACAACGCTGAGCAATGGCGACCGCGCCGAGCGTGCGGTCGGAGGAATGGTGTCCGCGAATTATTTCGACGCGCTCGGCGTGCGGCCGATTCTCGGCCGCGGATTCAGACCGGAAGAAGGAACCGGTCGCAACGCCCATCCGGTCACAGTCATAAGTTACATGACGTGGAAGAATCGTTACAAAGGTGATCCTGACATCATTGGCAAGACGCAGTACATGAACGGCGTTCAGCACACGATCATCGGCGTCGCCCCGGAAAGATTCCACGGCACGTTCATCGGCTATTCGTTCAACTTCTGGGTGCCGACGTCGATGCAGGAGACGTTCGATAACACGGGCTACAAACTCGAAGATCGGGGCGCGCGCTGGATTGAAGGTTACGCTTTTCTCAAACCCGGAGTCACGCAGCAGCAGGCGCAGGCGGAACTTTCCGCGATCGCCAAACGGTTGGAGAACGATTACCCGCAAACGGATCGCGGCCACGAGGTTGGGCTGTTACCGTTGTGGAAAACGCCGTTCAACGCGGCAGGCGGGATTTCGACGACGCTGGGCATCACCGCGGCCGTCGTTTTCTTTGTCCTCCTCATCGCTTGCGCCAACGTGAGCAATCTGCTTCTCGCGCGATCGCTCTTGCGCCGACATGAAATGACGATGCGGCTGGCGCTCGGCGCCGGACGCCGCCGTTTGATCAGGCAACTCTTCACCGAAGGCTTGCTCCTTTCGATGATCGCCGCGCTCGGCGGAATCGCGGTCGCCTATTGGAGCCGCAACGCGCTCGTCCTCGCGTTTCCGCCATCGGTGCCCGGGATCACAATTGATTATCCCGGACAACTGGATTGGCGCGTTCTCCTACTCAGCGTCGCGATCTGTATTGGATCGACAATGCTTTTCGCGCTCATGCCCGCGATTCAATCGAGCCATGTCGATCTTTCCGGCGTGCTCAAGAGCGAAGGGGCTGGCGTGGTCGGCGGCAGCGGCCGATCCCGATTGCGCTCGGCCTTGGTCCTGGTCCAAGTCTCGCTCAGTTTTGTTCTTCTCGCCGGCACCGGCTTGCTTTTGCAAAGCCTGCAGCGAATGCAAAACACCAGTCCCGGTTTCTTGACCAATAATGTGATCGTGTCGGTCGTGGATTTGTTTTCGGCAGGTTACAAACTCGATCGCGCGAAAATTTTTCACACTCAGTTGCTCGATCGCGTCCGTACGCTCCCCGGTGTTGAGTCCGCGGCTTTGACGCGGGTAATGCCGTTCAGTTACAACCCTCCTTCTTCCGCGCCGATCGAGATCGATGGCTACCAGCCCGCGCCTGATGAGCAACCGAACGCAGATTATGTTCAAGTCAGCGAGGATTATTTCTCCACTCTCGGGATCCCACTGGTCGCCGGCCGTGAGTTTACTCGAAATGACGACGAAAACTCACCTCCGGTGGCGATCATTAATGAAACGATGGCCGGCAAGTATTGGCCGGGAAAAGATCCGATCGGTCAACGGCTCAAAGTTAAAGATACCTGGATGCAAATCGTGGGTGTCGCGAAAAATGTGTACTACGAGACAAAGCTCGAAGCTCCAAGGTCGTTCTTTTACGTGCCGGTGCGCCAGAACTTTTTTGTCGGGAACACTTTGCTCATCCGCACACGGGAAAGTCCGGGCGCAATCACGAATGCGCTGTCGCGCGAAGTGCACGCGCTCGATCCGACCTTGGCGCCATACGCCGCGGATCGTTTGCAGGAGCAAGTCGACCAACGGGGCTACACTCAGCGACTCGCCGTCACGTTGCTCGGGATTTTCGGCGGGATGGCGTTGTTCCTAGCCACGATCGGGCTTTATGCCGTGATGTCGTACTCAGTTTCGCAACGCACGCACGAACTGGGATTGCGCATGGCTCTCGGCGCCGATGCGAGCAATCTCTTGCGCCTGGTGCTTTCGCACGGCCTGCGACTGACAACGGCAGGAATCCTTGTCGGAGCAATCGCCGCGTTCGTGCTCACGCGTTTGATGGGAAACCTGCTTTACAAAGTCAGTCCGCGCGACCCGCTTGCGTTCGGATTGGCATTCGTCGTGATCACGCTCGCTTCTTTAGCTGCGTGTTTTTTGCCCGCCTGGCGCGCGACACGCATCGATCCAGTTCAGGCCTTACGTGAGCGATGATGACTATGCCTTTCGAATCCCCAGCCAAATCGTTTTGGACTGAATAAAACAACGACTTGCTTATGCTTAAAGATCTTCGATTCGCTTTGCGTCAACTGTTCAAGCAACCGGGGTTCGCGTTCATCGCCGTTCTCGTGCTTGCGCTCGGTATCGGCGCGAACACTGCGATTTTTAGCGTTGTTAACGCGGTGCTGTTGCGGCCGCTGCCTTATCCACATTCAGAGCAACTGGTGTTGCTGCGTGAGAGATTACTCGGGCCATCCGGTTTCGAATCGGGCTCGGTCAGTTACATGAATTATCTCGACTGGCGGGCCGCGCAGAAAAGCTTCACTGATCTCGCACTGGCAAGGACGGAGGGTGTGAGCCTCTCTGCTTCCGACGGCACATCGCCGCCCGAAGCAATTCGAGCCGGCCGCATTACCGCAAATTATTTGTCGATCTTGCAGGTCCCGCCGCTGATCGGCCGTGATTTTGTAGAGGGCGATGATGTCCCTGGCGCGGCGAAAGTAGCCCTCATCAGCGAACGAGTTTGGAGGAAGCAATTTGGCGCATTGCCGATCGCAATCGGACAACGATTAAATATCGATGGCGTGCCGCGCGAGATTATCGGCGTTGTGTCGGAGCGCGTTCGTTTCCCGCGAAACTGCGACGTTTTTCTGCCACTGGCCGATTTGCGCGCTGATCACGATTTTCTGTCGCGTGGAAATCACGATGCTTTTTCGTGCCTGGGCCGCCTGAAATCGGGCGCGACATTGAAGCAGGCAATCGCGGAGCTCGATACTATCTCGGCTGATCTTTCGCGGCGGTATCCGGATTCGAACACCGGCCGGCAGGTTTCCGCAAAGTTGCTGCTCGAATATTCAGTAGGCGAATACCGATATCTTCTTGGTGTGCTACTTGCGGCCGTAGCTTGCGTGTTTTTGATCGCGTGCGCAAATGTGGCGAATCTTCAGCTCGCGCGTGGTCTTGCGCGGCGCAAAGAACTCGCGGTACGTGCCGCGCTTGGTGCGAGCCGCTGGGATCTTGCTCGCCAGATGTTGGTCGAAAGCGGAGTGGTTGCTTTGTTAGGCGGCATTTGTGCTGTGCTAATCGCCGTCTGGAGTCTGGACACGATTCGCGCGCTCCTTCCGCCGAACGTGCCGCGATTTCAGGAAACCAATATCGACGGCCTCGTGCTTGGGATCACAACAGTTATTTCAGTGGTGGGCGGGTTGCTCGTTGGAATCTGGCCCGCTTTTCGCGTTTCGAACACCGCCTCAGTGGCGAGCGAGTTACATGAAGAGAGCGCACGCGGCACCAGCGGGGCGCAACGACAGCGCGCCCGCGGAGTGCTCGTGATTGCACAAGTTGCGCTTGCGGTCCTGTTGCTCGCAGCGGCGGGCTTAACGTTGAAGAGCTTCTGGCGCTCGCAGCAGGTACCGCTTGGATTCAATCCACGGGGTGTTTTAACCATGAGCATTGCGTTGCCGCCATCGCGTTACGCTTCGCCGGAGAAGATCGTTCGTTTTTACGATCAATTGGTTGAGAAAGTGGGACGACTTCCCGGTGTGAGCGCCGCGGCGGTTTGCAACAATGCGCCATTTGATCATCACGAATGGGACAGTTCATTTCATATTACCGGCACGCCTCCTGATCCTCACGGTCAGGAGCCGACCAGCGAGATGGCGATTGTTTCACCGGATTACTTTCGCGGCCTTGGGATGGCGATTTTGCGCGGCAGAAATTTTGGCCTGGAAGACGTGAACGGTCGTCCGGGAACAGTGGTGATCGATGAGCTTGCCGCCCAAAAATTTTTTCCGGGCACCGACCCGATCGGCAAACAGATCGACGATCCGGTTACGATAACAGATAACATTTCGGGGGGCGTTCCGCTGACCATCATTGGAATCGTGCCGCACACCCGGAACAATGCGCCGGGCGACAAAATTGATGTTCGGAATTTGCCGATGATGTACTTCAGCGCGTCGCAGTTTGCGAAAGGCGAGCAGAACCTGATCGTCCGCGCGAAAGCAGGATTGAATCCGCACTCCCTGGTCAGTCCGATCAAAGACCAAATCGCAACGCTAGATCGTAACCAGGCCGTGACCGAAATCGCCACGATGGAAGAAAACATCGACGACAGCCTCGCTTCGCGGCGTCTGACGATGACATTGCTCGGCGTATTTGCGGGACTCGCGCTGATTCTCGCGAGTATCGGGCTTTACGGCGTAATGGCATTAATTGTCACCCAACGCACACGCGAGCTCGGCATTCGGTTTGCCCTCGGTGCCAGCCGCGGTGATGTCCTGCGACTTGTCCTTGGTCAAGGGGCTGTTTTGGTCGGGATCGGACTGGCTGCTGGATTACTCGGGGCGTTTGTTGTCAGCCGCGCTCTGACAAGCGTCCTGTATAACGTCGCGCCGTTGGACCCGGCGGCGCTCATCAGTGCTCTACTAACGCTTTCGCTGGTGGCGCTGATCGCCTGTTTTGTGCCCGCGCGGCGTGCGAGCCGAGTGGACCCCATCGAAGCACTGCGCGCGGAATGAATGGACTTGCCAAATTATTGATTGCGCTCGTATGACCGATCTTCAATACGCGCTCCGCCAGCTTGCAAAATCTCCCGGTTTTACTGCCGTCGCCGTCCTCACACTCGCGCTGGGGATTGGTGCGAATAGCGCTGTCTTCGGCTTGATCAACGGGCTTCTCGTGAAGCCTCTTCCATATCAAGATTCTTCAAGGCTGGTTTTGCTGTGGGAGCAATTCCCCTCGCAGGGTCTGGAGCGCATCCCAGTTTCTGTGCCTGAGTATCTCGATTACGAAAAACAGGCGCACAGTTTCGAGCGAATCGCCGCGTTCGTTTCCGCGAGCTTTAATTTGAAAACAGCTGATCTTCCAGAGCGTGTCCAAGGCGCCGTTGTTTCGCCGAGCGTTTTTCCGCTGCTCGGGATCGAGCCGATCAAAGGCCGTACATTTGCGCAGGAAGAATTTGGCGAAGGTCGTGACGACGTAGTCGTGATCAGCGAACGTTTATGGAAACGGCGATTCAATTCCGATCCCGCCTTAATCGGAAACAAACTCTATTTGAATGGCCGCAGTTATACAGTGATCGGAATCATGCCGGCGCGTTTCGAGTTCCCGCTTCCTCTTTTCAATATTCAAGGGATGCAGTTTACCGAACGAGCCGACATCTGGAAGCCGATCGCGTTTACAAAGGGCGAATTGGAATCGCGCGGCTCGCGCAGCTACGGCGTGATCGCCCGACTGCGCGCCGATGCGAGCGTTTCGAGCGCCCAGGCCGAAGTCAGTACGATTACCGCTGATTGGAAGCGGCAGCATCCAAAGAACTACGGGGATTTCAGCAGTTTCGGCGCGAAAATTTATCCGTTGCAGCAACAGGTTGCGGGCGGAATGCGCGACGGCCTTTTTATTTTGCTTGGAGCCGTCGCGCTGGTCTTGCTCGTCGCATGCGCAAATCTTGCGACGATGCTGCTGGCTCGGGCGAGCGCGCGCGAGCGGGAACTCGCTATTCGCGTCGCAGTTGGCGCAAGCCCGTCTCGGCTGTTGCGCCAAATGTTAACCGAAAGTGTGACGCTAGCTCTGATAGGCGGGACGGTCGGCGTATTGTTGGCGGTGTGGGGTCTGGACGTTCTTAAACACCTCGGTGCGCGCACCATTCCGCGGCTGAATGAAGTGACGCTTGATTGGACGGTATTGTTCGTGACCGCTTCAGTTGCTATCGGAAGCGGAATTCTGTTCGGATTGATTCCGGCGTTATCGAGCGCCAGACCGGAGTTGACGGAGGTTTTGAAAGAAGGCGGTCGCGGATCAACCAGCGGCGCGCGGTCAAATCGAGTGCGCAACGGACTGGTCATCGCAGAAATCGCGCTGGCGTTGGTTCTGCTAATTGGCGCGGGCTTGCTTATGACGAGCTTTATGCGTCTCCAGGCAGTCAACCCAGGATTCGATTCACACAACGTCCTGACGATGGAGCTCGCGTTGCCGCAACTGAAATATCCGCCGCCGGCGAACGACGACTACGTTGGTGGGATCGCAACAATCAACTTCTTTGCCGAAGCGAGGCGACGCATCGCGAATTTGCCAGGAGTGGGACACGCAGCATTTGTCTCCGCGCTCCCGCTAAGCGGATCGAACAACGATTATTCATTCGTGATCGAAGGCCGCAATTCAAGCCAGGAAAAGGTTTCACCAGACGAAGAAATTCGCGTAATAACACCCGATTATTTTCGGGTACTACAGACGCCGCTACTGAAAGGCCGCTTTTTTTCTGATTCCGACACGGTCGACTCCTCGAAGGTTATTATCATTAATCGCGCCTTTGCGCGGAAGTACTGGCCTAACGAAGATGCTTTGGGCAAACGGATTTCCTTTAGCGATCAGAATCCCCAATGGACGACGGTTGTTGGAATTGTGGGTGACATTAAACATCGCGCTCTCGATTTGGATGCAAAACCGGAATTCTATGTGCCGCACACGCAGCTGCCATCACGGTTCATGGTGTTGGCTGTCCGCAGTTCGCAAGATCCGCGCACCTTAACACATGCAATCCGTCGCGAGTTACTATCGATTGATCCTGATCAGCCCGTCGCCAACGTGCGCACACTCGAACAAGTTATCTCCGACTCGATTGGACCGCGCCGCATGTCGGTTCTGTTGTTGGGAGTGTTCGCCGGCGTTGCGCTATTGCTCGCCTCTGTTGGAATTTATGGAGTGATGTCGTATCTGGTCGTTCAACGGACGCACGAGATCGGAGTGCGCATGGCGCTCGGCGCACAAGCGCGCGATGTGCTAGCTCTGGTCATTGGCCACGCGCTGAAACTTGTCGGCATTGGTACCGGAATTGGGCTTCTTCTCGCTCTCATCTCCACGCGCGCTCTCTCAGTCTTGCTTTATGGCATCGACGCATTCGATCTGGCGACATTCGTTCTTGTCACAGTCGTACTCGCTACGATCGCCTTGCTGGCGAGCTATCTCCCCGCTCTGCGCGCCAGTCGCGCTGATCCGATGATCGCGCTTGGTAACAACGGTTGATTTACCATGATCAAACTTAAAAATCTTGAACGCTCTTATCCCCTGGCGAAGGAGAAGTTTTTTTTCGTCTTGCGCGACATCAACCTGGAGGTCGAGGAAGGAGACTTTGTCTCGATCATGGGGCCTTCCGGCGCGGGTAAATCAACGCTGCTCCACGTCCTTGGGATGCACGATCACGGCTGGCGCGGTGAATATTTTTTGGGTGGAACCGGCGTGCATCATTTGAAGCCGAAGGAACGCGCCACGTTGCGCAACGAGCAGATCGGGTTCGTGTTCCAGCAGTATCACTTGCTTGATGATCTCACGGTTTACGAAAACCTCGATATCCCACTGTCATATCGACACTACAAAAAGAGCGAACGTGCCGCGATGGTGGCGGACATGCTCGATCGTTTCCAAATGGTAGGCAAAAAGGATTTGTATCCGAGTCAGCTCTCCGGCGGACAACAGCAGCTGGTCGGCGTTGCGCGAGCGATCATCGCCGAACCAAAACTGCTCCTCGCCGACGAACCGACCGGAAACCTGCACTCCAGCCAAGGCGAAGAGATCATGGAGCTGTTTCGCAAGCTCAATGATGAAGGCATGACAATTGTGCAGGTCACGCACTCCGAGAAGAATGCCTCCTATGGCAAACGAGTCATTCAACTGCGCGACGGTTGGATTGTGAAAGGCGAATGATCGGTGATTTGAAATTCGCGCTGCGCCAACTCGGCAAATCTCCGGGATTTACTTGTGTCGTGGTGCTAACGCTTGCGCTTGGGATTGGTGCCAACACTGCGGTGTTCAGCGTACTCAACGCAGTGTTATTGCGGCCGCTGCCCTTCCGCCAACCACAAAATCTCGTCGCGATCGGCGAATATGATACCCGCGAAAAAGCCGATCCGGGAACGGATATCAATTCGATCTCGTACCTCGATTACGTTGACTGGCGTAACCAGAACAAGGTTTTCGAGCGGATTGCGCTTTATACCAACCAAGGCGTGAGCACGCTCACCGATGGAAATGGAGCGCTGCATGTTCAAGGCGAATCAGTATCGGCCGATTTGTTTCCGTTGCTCGGAGTTCAACCGCTTCTTGGCCGTACGTTTTTGCCTAACGAAGATAATCCCGGAAATCATGTGGTTATTTTGAGCCATGCGTTGTGGCAACGCCGATTTGGGGCTGATCGCAACATTGTCGGTAAAACCGTTACGCTCGATGGTCAGCAGTTCGAGGTAGTGGCGGTGATGCCCTCACGGTTTACTTTTCCGATTGCGGCGGTTTCGCCGGAACTTTGGGTCTCGATGTCGACCTTGCGCGAGTCGAAGGATGGCTCGCCGCCGATGACGGAACAGCGGGACAACGATTTTTTTGGGTGCGTCGCACGATTGAAACCAAACGTCTCGATCCAGCAGGCGCAGGCGAACATCGACAGCATTACCGCAAACTGGCGTCAACAATATCCGGACTCAAAGCTGCACACCGGCGCGAAAGTCATTCCAGAGATCAGCGCCATGATCGGTAGCACGCATTCCGCGTTACTGATGTTGTGTGCGATGGCCGGCTGCGTGCTGCTCGTCGCCTGCGTCAATGTCGCGAATCTGTTGCTGGCGCGTTCACTTTCGCGCAATCGGGAAATAAGCATCCGTGCCGCGCTCGGCGCCGGCCGCTGGCGGATTATTAAACAATTGCTCGCCGAAAGTACGTTGCTCGGCGCTCTGGGCGGTCTCGCCGGATTAGTGGTTGCGATCTGGGGAATTGATTCGCTGAAAGCATTTCTGCCGAGCATTCCACGGATTGACGAAATTTCACCGGACCCTCTGGTTCTTGTCATTACGGCCATTGCCAGTCTTGGAGTCGGAATTATTTCCGGTTTATTTCCAGCGTGGCGCGCATCACGTTCGAATCTTGCCGTGTCGCTCAACGAAGCTCCCCGCGGTGCAAGCCAAAGCGCGAGCACGCATCGCACCCGCGCTGCGCTCGTCGTAGTCGAAATCGTTCTCGCGCTGGTCCTGCTCGCGAGCGCCGGATTGCTGGTCGAAAGTTTTATTCGTCTTCAAAGAGTTCCTGGCGGGTTTGATGTGACGAATGTCATGACGGCACGGGTAGCGCTGAACCAAACAAATTATGGTAAGCCGGAACAGGCAGCCGCTTTTTACAAAAAGTTGCTGGAACGCCTTTCCAGCCAGCCCGGAATGCAGTCGGTTGCGGCGGCATGGTGGATTCCGCTCAGCGGCAGTGAAATCAGTTTCGCCTTCAATTTCGATGCTCATCCAGTACCAAAAGGTCAGCAGCCAGTGGCACAATTTAATGCGGTCACAGCTGATTATTTCAAAGCCGTGCGAGTTCCCTTGCGCAAAGGTCGCTGGTTCACCGAGCGGGACGACAAAAATGCGCCTCCCGTCGCAATTGTGACGGAGGCTTTTGCGAAGCAGTTTTTTCATGGCGAAGATCCGATCGGCAAGCGGATCATTCCAGACGGCTCGGTCGAGTCTGGCAAACCGCCCGTTCGCGAAATCATCGGCGTGGTGGGCGATATGAACCTGGTCAGTCTTAAGGTTCCGCCCAAGCCACAGATTTATGTTCCGTATCCGCAGTTCGCCATTCAGTCGCTGTCGATCTTTATGCGAACGCAGGTTGACTCGGGTTCGATGATAACGGCTCTGCGTCGTGCCGTGGGCGAGATCGACAAGGAGGTGCCGGTTTATCGGCCGCGCTTGCTTGCCGATTACCGGGCCCAGTCGATCGCACAGCCGCGTTTGAACGCGATGCTGGTCAGTTTGTTTGCGCTCATTGCACTACTTCTGGCAGCGGCCGGAATTTTTGGAGTGATGAGCTACTCGGTCACGCAGCGGACGCAGGAGATCGGAATTCGCCTGGCGCTCGGCGCGCAACGTTACGACGTGCTGCGTCTCATCATCGGCCAGGGTATGCGCTTTGTTGGCATCGGTGTGCTGGTCGGCTTAATCGGCGTGTTCGCCTGCTCTCGTCTCTTGCAAAGTCTTCTTTTCGGCGTCGGCACGACTGATCTGAGGACTATGTTCATCGCAACTGTGACCTTGGCAGCAACCGCATTATGCGCCTGCTATATTCCGGCGCGACGCGCCATGCGCGTCGATCCGATGCAGGCACTGCGCTCCGAGTAATCGGGTTCAATGGCACAGGGGAAACAGTGATCGCGGATTTAAGATTTGCATTGCGAATGCTTTGGAAGTCTCCCGCGTTTACGCTCGTCGCCTTGCTAAGTTTGATGTTGAGCATCGGGGCAAACGTTGTCGTCTTCGGCGTCATCAATGCGGTCCTGCTGCACCCGCTGGATGTGAGCGACCCACAGAATCTCTACCAGATTCGCCTGAAGCCGCGGAATCACGGCAAGCTGCTCACTACATCTTATCCCGCATTTCAAGACTATGGGCAGCGGAACACCAGCTTTAGTGAACTGGCCGGCTTTTACGGATATTGCCAGGCGAGATTGAGCGGCGGTAAAGCCGTGAAAAGTATCTCTGGCTATGCGGTTACCGGCAATTACTTCGAAATGCTGGGCGTGCAACCAGAGATGGGCCGGTTCATTCAGTCGGCCGACGAGCATGGTCCCAACTCAGCGCCGTATGTTGTATTGAGCGATAATCTTTGGCGAAGCGCATTTAACGCCGATCCGGGTGTCATTGGAACAACGGTGCGTCTCAATAAAGATCCCTTCACTGTAATCGGCGTGGCCCCGGCGTCGTTTCATGGCACTGAGCAATTTGTCTGGCCGGACTATTTTATTCCGATCGTAAACTACTTCGAGCGGGCTTACCTGGAGGATCGGACGGGTAGACCTTTGGTGGTGCTTGGCCGTGTCAAGCCAGGCGTGACGCCCCCGCAGGCTTCGGAAAATCTAAGCGCAATCGCGGCGCAATTGGCCAGGGAATATCCAAAGACCGATTCCGGAATGCCACTGCGTCTGGTTCGACCAGGACTTCAGGCAGAAGACGGTGACGTTATTCGCGGATTTCTTTATAGCGTGACCGGGCTGGCTTTGCTGGTGTTGGTAGCGGCTTGCGCCAATCTGGCCAGCCTTTTCGCGGCGCGCGCGGCCGATCGCAGCCGGGAACTGGCGCTCCGGGTGGCTCTGGGAGCGAGCCAATGGCGACTCGTTAGGCAAGTGATGACTGAGGCGATAGCGTTGTCGATTCTGGGCGGTGCAGCAGGGCTGGTCACCGCAAGTCTGCTGTTGAATTTGCTGAGCCGGTTAGGAGACTCCAATAATCATCTGGCCGTGAGTGTAGATACGCGTGTCTGTCTTGTAGCTCTCACCTTCACCCTGGTTAGCGCGCTCTTGTTTGGAATAATTCCGGCGAGAAAAGTGTGGGACAGCAGTCCGTTGCAGGCGATGGAGAGCGGACCGGCGGATTCAATTACGCCGCGCCGCTTTGCGCTGCGCGACCTCTTGTTAGGCGCACAAATTGCGATCTGCATGCTCTTGGTCACCGCTTCGCTGGTCGCGGTGCGCAGCATGGTGCGGATGCTGCACGCTCCGATCGGATTCCAGCCTCAAGGTGTGATGCTGGCCGACGTCGACTTCAGCCTGATGGAAGGAGGCAACGTGCCGCTCGAAAAAAAGAAAGCAATGATTGAAGCGGTGCGGGACATCCCCGGTGTGACGGCGGCCGGGGCGTTAAGTAGATCGCCACTTTACGGCGGGCTGCGTGGTATTCCGGTTTTCCTGCCCGGGACGACAGAGTTCACGCTGAACAATTCTGTGCTGTCACCCTACGGCTTTACAATTTCGCCGGGCTACCTTGAGACTGCCGGCACCCAACTCTTGGAGGGGCGCGATGTCTCATGGCGTGACACCACGAGCACGCCCTACGTCGCGATCGTGAACCGAACTTTTGCTCGGAAAATGTGGGGCGACACACCGGCAATTGGACAACGTTTTATTTTCCTGGACCACTTGAGAGAAGTCGTGGGCGTAGCGGAGGACGGCAAGTATTTCGAAGTGACGGAGTCGCCGCAGCCGGCGGTCTTTCTGCCGTTGTCGCAAAACGAGGAGATCAAGCCGATTTTCGTAGTGCGGTCGAATCGGTCACAGAATGAAATAGCGCCAGCCATCGAACGAGTGCTGCACGCGCTCGAGCCGGATGCGTTAGTCACCGTTGAGAGTTGGCTCGATAAAATTTCATATGTGTTGTTCCCGGCCAGGGCGGCAACCGTAGCCCTCGGCGTCATGGGCCTTCTCGCGTCGATGCTGGCGGTGACGGGTATCTTCGGCATGGCGGCATACAACGTGAGTCGCCGGATGAAGGAACTCGGCATCCGCATGGCGTTAGGCGCGCGCGCGAAACACGTACTGAGTACAGCGGTGGGTCGACCGATCGTGCTGCTTGGAGTGGGATCGCTAGCAGGGCTACTGACCGGCATCTTCGCCAGCCGCCTTCTGGCGCAGATTGTATATCAAGCGAACCCACGAGATCCCGTGGTCGTGCTCGGCGCGGTGCTAATAATGATACTGCTAGGCATTGCAGCGTCCGCTATTCCAGCCCTGCGAGCGCTTGCCGTCGATCCATCCAAACTCCTGCGGGAAGAGTGAGGAACCGATTACCGAAAGCTTGTTGGGATTGACTCAAGCTTCTGACGACCTGGAGTGATTTCGGGGAGCACAGTTCTACCAAGTTTATCCTGTTCTTCTTCCGCAAGCCTGATCCAGGACAACGCCTCTTTGGAATGGCCAAGTCCCTGTTCCGCAACTGCCAGGTTGTAATGACATGCGATTAAGGATTCCTGCTGACCTTCAGAATACGGCAACCCGGAGGCTTCATCGAGCCCCGCCAGGAATTCTTTTTTTGCAGACTGCATATCGCCTTTGTCGAGAAAATAGACCCCGCGGCTAAGAAAGAGGTCCGGCATAATGTGGGCTCCCTTTCTTGTGACGGCTTCGTCAAAATTTTCTGACGCGTTGGCCAGCAAATATTCTTTAAACGCTTTCTCAACCGGTCCGCTATGCTGGTTCTCTGCCAATTCAGCCAGCAATTTTGGAAGTCGGGGATCATCCTTCCAAACCACGGAAGCATAATTTTTAGCTTCTTCTGGAGGAAGCGGAGCATTTCGTCGTTGCATTCCAAAGCTTGCGGCTTTTTCGCGGTATTCCCATCCGAGTTCGTAATACAGATGGACGTCACCTGATTTGCGTGTTGCAGCGAACCAAACCGATCGCGGATCCCGCCATTCGGACAAGTAATCAACGGTTTTCGTGAGCCAAATGAAACTAACTGCCGTAACCAACGTTGCTGAAGCGGCTACCTTCCACTTGTGTAAATGATCTGTTGCTTTGATCAACAGCCATGCAATGAGAATAACCGCGCCTACTGACGGCAAAAGAAGGTAGCGGTCAGTTACTGGATAACTGAATGGCAGAACCTGTGTTGGGAGATAAGTGAACAAGATCCAGTAGATCGAAACGGTCGCCACAGGATAGCGTTTGCGCAGGAACAACGGCAATACGAACAAGCCAAGTAGGACACCTAGTCCAATCAATTGTGACAAAGTACCTCCCGGCGCAGGAGGTACACGATATATAACATAACTTCCCAGGCCGGTAAGCAGCCACAAACTCTGGACAATGGCCTTTGCATGCATGGCCAGGTCAGACTGCAATCCAGTGCTCGGTTGTGCGTTCTGCACTGCCACTGCTACCAAAGCCGCCAGACCAAGGAATGGAACCTTGTCAATGATTGACCGGCTTAATGAGCGCTTTTCAAGCACCAGGTCGAGAACCACTAGCACCGCGGGGAAAGCGGCAACGGATAGTTTTCCCAGCAATGCGAAGAGAAACAGCAGAAGTGAAGCGAGGTACCAGCCGATTTCACCACGCTGCCTGTATTTTAGGTATGCAAGAACACAAGGCAGCACAAATGCAGCAGCCACCAAATCCTTGCGGCTTGAAATCCAGGCGACCGCTTCCACGTGCGCTGGATGAACAACAAATAACAAGACAGCAACCATCGCAGTTCTGCGTTCCTGCGTTAGGGCAAGTGCAATGAGGTATACAAAACCGGCAACAACTCCGGCCCAGAGATTACTTGATAGATGGAATGCGTATTCGTTCAAGCCGCCAACCGCGTAATCAAGCGCGTAGGATAACAAATGAAGAGGGGAATAATTGAGGTAGTAAGGATTAACGAAAATCTGCGTGAGATGCTTCCAGGTTATTCCCTGTATCCACGGATTGCTGACGACATACTGCTGGTCATCGACTCTGAAAAAGCCCAGATGAAGGTCGCCCGCATAAAGCACAGCGGTAGCGACGATACACAGAAGGACAATGCCATAATTGAGTCGCCATGAGCCGGGTACGACTGAGGCGTACGGATGGTTGGATTTTCTTTTGCCCGGTTTATGTTGGCTTTTCGCCGCAGCAGAACGCCGCGAATCCGCGGTTGCATCCGGCGCGGGTCGGATTTTGTGTTTTTTGATTGGAGGCACGATTTATTTCGGCGTGAACTTTAATCGGCTTTGGCAATTAGGGACACGAAAATTGCCTTATCGCGTCCGCAGTATTTTTTTTCGAGAACAGCTTGCATTGCAATCTGCTTTGAACATTGGTGCCCGTGTGGTGTCTCCTATTCGTCACCAAAACTATTATGTATCTGCGTTTTCTAATCGCTTTCATCTCCGCCGCTCTCGTTGTTTCAGACGCTTTCGCTCAAGATAAAAGTCAGCCGACGGTTGACGAATTGATGACGAAGAACATCGAGGCGAAGGGTGGCGCGAGCGCCCTGCACGATCTGAGAACCCTGCGGCTGAGTGGCAAGCTGCTTGTGCAAGAAGGGCAAATTCAATTGGCCTTCATGCAGGTCAAGAAGCGGCCCGAGGATGTGCGCACTGAAGCGTCTCTTCAGGGAATGACTCAAATTGAGGCATATGACGGCAAGGAAGGGTGGAGAGTCTCACCATTCTTTGGGCGCAGAGATCCCGAACGAATGTCGGCTGATGATGTCAAAGCGCTCGTGGAAGACGCGGAGATGGACGGGCCGTTGGTCGATTGGCAGGCGAAAGGAAACGCGGTCGAATATCTCGGAACCGAAGACGTGGATGGAACCCCAGCGCACAAGTTGAAAGTAACGCGAAAGAATGGAGACGTAAGTTTTGTCTATCTGGATCCTGATCACTTTCTGGAGATTCGTGTCTTAACACAACGGACCAGACACGGCGCGCACGAAGAGGTAGAGACCGACCTGGGCGATTATGAAAAGGTCGGAGGCGTATTCGTTCCAACGTCGATTGAGGTCGGGGGCAAGGGAGCGCCCGACAAGCAAAGAATCATAATCGATAAGGTCGAAGCCAACGTGCCGGTAGATGACACGATATTTCAGTTTCCCGGCCAAATAAGTCTCCCGCAACCACAGCGTTGATCAATAGATGAGGGCACTGAATCACCAAAAGCGACGCGAGGACGCGCGCGCACTCCCAAAGTCCCGCGACTGCGGGACGAAACAAAATGGACGCACCTGTGATTTTGCACGAAGTGCTTTTGGAGTGCAAGGCATCCTCGCATCGCTTTCGTTCCTGCTTCTCTTCATAATTTCTTGTTGGGCCGAGGATGCGCCATTCAATTCAGCAACCATCTCTGGCCTCGGCGCACGCAACATAGGCTCCGCAACGATGAGCGGACGGATCTCAGCGCTTGTGGGGACACGCGAGCCATCTGGCAAGATTACGCTGTTTGTGGGCGCAGCGAGTGGCGGGGTCTGGAAGTCCGATGATAACGGAACGCGATATCGACCCGTATTCGACGAACAACCCGCGCAATCAATCGGCGCGATCGCGCTCGATCCAAAAAATTCGAAAAATGTCTGGGTCGGAACCGGTGAATCGTGGACGCGTAACAGCGTTTCAATTGGTGACGGAATCTACAAGTCGACCGACGGCGGCGAAACATGGACGCGTTCCGGTCTGGAAAAATCCGAGCGCATTGCGAAAATTGCCGTGAGCCCAAAGAACAACGACACGGTCTTTGCCGCGGTGCCCGGCGCGCTCTGGAGCGATTCGCCCGATCGCGGGCTCTACAAAACCACCGACGGCGGCAAGACGTGGAACCAGGTCCTCAAAGGAGCGAATCTTTCGACCGGTTCCACCGATGTCGCAATCGATCCGGCAAATCCGGATATCATGTTTGCAGCGATGTGGGATTTCCGGCGCAAAGGCTGGGAGTACCGTTCCGGCGGTGAAAGCCCGACGGCGGCTTCGGCCAGTGGATTATTTCGTTCTACGGACGGCGGCAATACCTGGACGGAGATTACGCCGGAGGCCAACAAAGGTTTCCCGAAGAAACCATACGGACGGCTTGCAGTAGCAATCGCACCATCGAATGCCAAACGTGTTTATGCTTTTGTCGAATCACCGGATAGCGCGCTCTTTGTCTCCGACGACGGCGGCGCGACCTGGGACAAACGCGACAAAAGCCAGTGGATGGTGTGGCGTCCGTTCTACTTCGCGAACCTGGTTGTCGATCCAAAAAATCCTGACCGCATATTTAAGACTGATGGCGCGCTGATTGTTAGCGAGGACGCGGGCAAGAGTTTCGCAGTAGTCGGTGGATTCGGCGGGATGCACGGCGACGTCCACGATGTGTGGATCGATCCAACCAACACGCAGGTCGTCTTCGCAGGTGACGACGGCGGGATGTGGTATTCCTACAACGGCGGCGCGAAATGGTGGAAAGCCGAAAACCTGCCGGTCTCCCAGTTCTATCACGTTAGCGTGGATGATAAGGATCCCTACCGTGTTTACGGCGGTTTGCAGGATAACAGCTCTTTCGTCGGAGAATCTCAATACCCGGGCGGCCTTACCAATGCGCAGTGGGAAAATATGTACAATGGCGACGGCTTCTGGATGTTCCCGGACCCCGTCGATCCTGATTACATTTATGCCGAATACCAGGGTGGCGAGATCGCGAGAGTAAATCGCCACACGCACGAAGCTCGCAACATCAAGCCAAGACCGAATTACAAAGAAAAGCTCAGGTTCAATTGGAATACACCAATCGCCCTCTCGCCTAACGAAAAGGGTACCATTTATATCGGCGCTCAGTTTCTCTTTCGTTCGCGCGATCACGGCCAAACGTGGGAACGCATTTCGCCGGATCTGACAACCAACGATCCCGAAAAACAGAAACAGGAGCAATCGGGCGGCGTCACGGTGGACAATTCCTCGGCGGAAATGCACACCACGATTTACTCGATCAGTGAATCGCCCAAGGACAAATCGCTAATCTGGGTCGGCACAGACGACGGCAACCTTCAACTTACCCGTGACGGCGGAAAGACGTGGACCAACGTCGTCGGCAATGTTCCCGGTTTGCCAAAAAATTCATGGGTGAACTGGGTCCAGGCGAGCAACTTCAACGCCGGTACGGCTTATGCCGCATTTGATCGGCACACTTTTGGCGACATGGGGTCGTATGTTTTCAAAACTACCGATTACGGCAAGACGTGGACGCCGCTTGTGAGCGCACAGGACGCCAAAGGCGTTCGTGGATACGCTCATGTCATCAAGGAGGACTTGGTCAAGCCGGACCTGCTGTTCCTTGGTACCGAGTTTGGACTTTGGGTCTCCATCGATGGTGGAAAAAACTGGGCGCAATTTAAAGGTAACCATTTTCCCGCAGTTGCGGTTCGAGATCTGGCGATTCATCCGCGCGATAACGATCTTGTTCTTGCAACGCACGGTCGCGGGATTTGGATCATCGACGATATGACGCCATTACGTGCGTTGACGCCGGATTTGGTGAAGCAGGAAGTTGCATTCGTCTCAGCGCGCCCAGTGCAACAGCGGATTGAAGGCGCCGGCGGATGGGCCAATGGCGACGCAGTTTTTACTGGCGATAATCCGCCGGACGCTGCCGTGATCAATTACTATCAGCGCGAGCGTCATCTGTTTGGAAAATTGAAGCTGGAAGTTTTGGATTCCTCGGGGCGTGTTGTCGATGAATTGCCAGCGAGTAAACGTCCCGGACTCAATCGCGTGACGTGGCCGATGCGCGCTAAGCCGCCGCGTGTGCCGCCCGCTGCGCAGGTTGCCTATGCGGGAGTGCGAGGCCCACGGCTAGTACCGGGCGTGTACACTGTGCGCCTCACCAAGGCCGGCAACGTTTCGGAGACCAAGTTGACGGTTGGTCTCGATCGCCGGGCGAAATTCAGCGCTGCGGATCGCAAGGCACAATTCGATGCTGCGATGAAGGTCCATGCGCTCTTTGACGAGGAAAGCGCGCTAATGGGCCGCATTGTTTCCTTGCGTAAGGCATTGGTGCAGAGTGGGGGAGCGTTACCTGCAGGCGATCCGTTTAACAAGGATATCTCCGATTTCGACGGGAAAGTTGATGCTGTCCGTAAAAAAATCGTCGCCACAACCGAAGGTGGAGCGATCACCGGTGAGGAGCGATTGCGAGAACACACGGATCAGCTTTACGGAGCGATTCTCAGTTACGAAGGAAAACCTGGCGGATACCAGATTGCATATATCGATGCGCTCAAGCGGGAATTAAATGATGTAACAAAAGAGTTCGACCAACTGCTTGCCAAGGACCTGCCTCCCCTGAACGAATCTCTCAAAACCAAGGGACAGCAACCAATTCCAGCGCCGTCAACCAACGTTGGCGCGATAGATGCCGAACATAGCTCAGGTGGCACGATGGGCGCGCGCGCGGTGCTTCCAGCCGACTTCCGCATTTCCCACTAAACCCTAACGAGAGCGGTGTTTCGCTAGAATTTCTTGCCGTTTTTCGGCTGGGGAAGTGGAGGTAAGGGGATTCGAACCCCTGGCCTTCTCATTGCGAACGAGACGCTCTACCAGCTGAGCTATACCCCCATTATCAGCGCAACGAAGGTTAGCATGCTTGGCACGTTTTTCATCAAGCGAAAGTGGCGTATTGCTGCGGGCTGTTCTCCATGATCCGAGTCACGCGAAAGAACGATTGCAGCGGACGCTTTCGCGTTTAAGGTGCGCTCTCCGATTCTAAATATGTTCCAGATGTTTCTTGCTCAGGCGCAAAGCGCGGCTCCTCAACAGATGCCGGGCGGCGGCATTGGTTCATTTTTCGTGCCGCTAATTTTCATTTTCATCATCATGTACTTTGTCATGATCCGACCGCAGAAGAAGCGGCAGCAACAGCAACAGCAGTTAATTTCGAGTTTGAAAACCGGCGACCGGGTCGTGACCAATGCCGGCATTCACGGTCTGATCTCGAATGTGAAGGAAAACACCGTGCTGGTGAAAGTAGCCGACAACGTGAAGATCGAGATGGACAAATCGGCTGTCACGACGGTGCTGAAAGAGAGCTGAGAGTTGATGTCTGATAGCGGATTGTCGATGAAAATTAAACGGTTAAGGCTTGGAGCGATGAGCCAATCCACAATCCCCAATCCCCAATCCGCAATCGAATGACCCCTGCGTTTACATTTGTTGCCGGACTCGCAATCCTCGTCCTCTTCGGGTGGTATTTCGCCACCGATCAGGGACTGCGGAAACGCCTACTGGCCATGACGCTCGTGCTGTTGCTTGTCGTTTCCAGCATTGTCACTATCTGGCCGCCGCAGAAAAAGATCGCGCTCGGCCTCGACATTCAAGGCGGCACATCCTTTCTCATCCGGCTGAAAGGTGGCGATAAACAAGTCACCAAGGGAATGCTCGATCAGGCAGTCGAGGTCATTCGCAAGCGTGTCGATTACTTTGGCGGGGGCGAGCCAATCATTAGTCCGGTCGGCAGCGATCGGATTCTGGTCCAGATTCCCGGTCTCGACCCCGCGAAGATTCAGGAAGCGCGCGGTCAACTTTCGCGCGTGGCGAAACTCGAGTTTCGGATGGTTTATCCTGACAATGGTGATCGCCTGCGCGCGATTGATGCCGGCAAAGAAGTGATCCCGCCGGACTACCGGATCGAAGTTTACAAGGTCGCCGCAGAAGAAAACGAGAAGCCAAGGGAGGAGCGATTGCTTGTAAAAAAGAAAGCAGATCTCGGCGGGGAACATGTCAGTCATGCAAGCGCCGGCTATGGCAACGAGGGATGGGAGGTTAAATTGGATTTCGATACAGAAGGCGCGAAACGATTCGGCGATATCACCGCGGCAAACGTAGGTCACCGATTCGCTATCGTTCTCGATGGTGTGATCCAGTCCGCGCCTGTCATTAAAACGGCCATTTACGGGGGCAACGCGGTCATCAGCGGCGGGCGCATGGGTGAACCGGAAGCGCGGGGTCTCGCCAGCGTATTAGAGAATCCGTTGCAAACGCCGGTGAGCATCGAAGAAGAGCGCAGCGTTTCGCCCACTCTCGGCCTGGACTCGATTCGCGCGAGCATTCTCGCCGGCTTGGTCGGTCTGGTCATCACGCTCGTTTGCGTGGCCGTCTATTACAAAATTCCCGGTCTCATCGCAAATCTCGCTTTGATCATTAATCTGATTTTGCTCGTCGGTGCGTTGACGATGTTCCATTTCGTGCTCACGCTGCCCGGCATCGCGGGTATCATCCTGACTATTGGCCTTTCGGTGGATGCGAACGTGCTGATTTACGAGCGGTTGCGCGAAGAAATGGCGCTTGGGAAATCGCTCAAGGTCGCGCTGAACACGGCGTACGAGAAAGCGTTCAGCTCGATTTTCGACGCCAACGTTACGACACTGATTACAGCAGCGATTCTTTTTTGGAAAGCGAGCGGCCCGGTCAAAGGCTTCGCCATCTCACTTAGCCTCGGCATTTTGGCTTCGTTGTTTACCGCACTCATTGTAGGGCGGAATTGCCTCGGCTGGTTTGTCGATACGGGGCGACTGAAACGGATCTCGATGCTGCACTTGATTTCAGCGCGAAATATCAATTTCCTCGGCAAAGGCTTTATTGCCTGCATGTGTTCGCTCGCGCTGCTTCTAGCTGGCGCAGCAGCCTTTTACAAACGCGGCGAACGCAATTTTGGCGTCGATTTTCGCGGCGGCGATCTCATCACTTTGAGTGCACCTGGCAAGATCGATATCGGGCAGGTGCGCGGTGCGCTCAAGCCAATCGGGCTTGCTGACGCTTCCATCCAGGAATCCACGCAAGTCGGCAGGAGTTACATCACGATCCGGACACCGTTGAACACCAGCGACAAGGTGGAAAAGCAAGTTATGCAGACGCTGCCAGGCTCTGGCTTTAGAGTGGAAGGCTCGGAACGCGTCGGTGCGCTCGTCGGTGGTGAACTGGCAAAAAATTCGTTAATCGCGCTCGGCTTGGGCATCCTGGGTATTTTGATTTTCGTAACCTTCCGGTTTCAACTTTCCTTTGCCGTAGGCGCGATTGTCGCGCTCTTGCATGACGTGCTTATGACTGTTGGCGTGTTCGCTCTCTTCGGCCGCGAGTTGACCCTCACCATCGTCGGCGCTGTGCTCACTGTGGCCGGCTATTCGATCAACGATACCATTGTCGTTTACGATCGGATTCGGGAAGGCCTGGCCAGCGGGCGGCGTGGCACGATTGAGGAGATCATGAACTCGAGCATCAACCAGACGCTGAGCCGAACCATTCTTACAAGCACCGTGACGCTTATCCCGATTCTTTGCCTGTTTTTGTTCGGCGGCGCGGTGCTGCGCGACTTCTCGCTCGCCATCATTATCGGCGTGGTTGTCGGCACTTACTCCTCCATCTTTATCGCCTCACCTATTGTGCTGTGGTGGACGCGCGCCCGCGGTGGCGGCGCTACAGCCTTGCGACGCGAGGTTACCGAGAAAGCGGCCGCAGCCAATCCTCTTGCCCAGCGCTGAGCCGTTTTTGAAGTCCAAGCCCATTGCCACCGCTGGGCCTGGACGCCCGCAGCGATTCCCGGAGGCCCTTTTCGAGCAGATTTGACGCCGCCGCTGGGGCCGAGTAGGCTCCCGCTCGCCGATTAGGAGTCTATCGCTAAAGTCAGGAGTGATTATTGATGCCAGAAGTGATCGTTCGCAAAGGTGAGCCCGTCGATCGCGCGTTGAAGCGGCTGAAGAACAAGCTGGATGCCGAGGGCATTCTCGAGGAGGTCCGCCGTTTGCGCGCCTTCGAGACGCCTTCGCAGAAGCATCGTCGCAAAGCCAAAGCCAACGCCAAGCGCGGTCGAACCAAGTTCCGATTTAATCCACAAGGTTAAAAAGTTAAAATATTGCAAAGTTAAAAGGTTGTTTGGGTAAGAGGCATTTCTGACACCCAATTTAACTTTTTAACTAGTTCCAATTCTAACGATTCTTAGCAGCCTTCCCGGCAAAGAAGGCGCCGATTGCTTCTACCAGACCGTCAATGTCGTGGCGCTTTGCTTCGATTTCGACCTTCAAACCATTGTCGCGCGCTGTCTGCGACGTGATTGGGCCAATGCTGGCAACTTGCATTCTTTTCGGCCAGGGTAGCCCTAGGGCGAGAAAATTTTCCACGGTTGAAGAACTGGTGAAGGTAATTAAATCGGCCCCGTTCTTCGCCAGTTGTTGCCGCGCCCCGCTCGTGTCGTTCGTCTCGGGCACGGTCCGATATGCGAATGCTTCATCCACGATCGCTCCCAGGGCCGAGAGCTCTTTTGGAAGCACCTCCCGCGCTTTTTCCGCGCGCACCAAGAGAATCTTCAAATTTTCGATGCTTCCCTGCTTTTTGAATTCACGTACGACGTCCTCAGCAACGAATTCTTTCGGCTGAAGATCGACATGCAGATAAAAGTCTTTCACCCGTTGAGCCGTAGCCGGACCGATGGCGGCAAGCCGGGCGCCGCCGATTTCGCGCGTATCATCGTATAGTTTGAAGAAAATATTGAAAAAAGCTTCAACCCCGTTTGCGCTGGTAAACACAATCCAGTCGTAGTTGTGCGCGTGCTGCACAAGTTCTGCGAATTCGCGTAAATCACTCGGTGGCTCGATGCGAATGGTGGGCAGTTCGATAACGTTAGCACCCAACGAGCGCAGCTTGCTGCTTAACACGCTGGCTTGTTTTCTTGTTCGCGTAACGACAATTGTGTTACCAAGGAGCGGCCGCTTCTCGTACCAATTGAGCTTGTCTCGCAATGCGACAACTTCCCCAAATACTGCGACTGCAGGCGCCGTAAAACTATTCGCGACCGCCTTCTGGGCAATATCGCGAAGTGTACCGGTGAGCGTTTCTTGTTGTCCAGTAGTCGCCCAGCGAACAAGCGCTACCGGCAAGTCGCCGCGTACACCGTGCTTCAGCATTTCGCTCGTGATCGACCCGAGGCGTTCCACGCCCATCAACATTACCTGGGTCCCGCCAAGTTTCGCCAGCGCTGCGTAATCGATTGCACTTTCTGTCTTCGCCGGATCTTCGTGTCCCGTGAAGAATGTCACATGGGAATTGTGCGTCCGATGCGTCATGGGAATACCTGCATAAGCTGGCCCGGCAATGGATGAGGTGATTCCGGGCACAACTTCGAATGGAATACCTGCTTCGGCGATCGCCTGCGCTTCTTCAGCGCCTCGACCAAACACGAAGGGATCCCCGCCTTTCAACCGAACGACCTGCTTCCCTTCGTGCGCTTTCTCGATCAGCAACGCATTAATTTCATTCTGGTTGGTCCGCGATTCGCCAGGCGTTTTGCCGACATAAATGATTTCAGCGTCGTCCCGCGCCCAGCCGAGCATCTCGGGATTTGCAAGGTGATCGTAAATGATCACGTCCGCATTCTCGATGCACTCCTTGGCACGTAATGTTACCAAGCCGGGGTCGCCCGGGCCGGCACCAACGAGATAAACCTTGCCAGTCTTACCCATGCTCAACCTGGTAAGCCGTAGCCTTGTTCGAAGGCCGGTGCTTGCAATCGATTTAATAGCTGCACCGCTAGACGTTCGCGCTCATTATGAACACCTTCCACTTCAGCCTCCTGTGGTGCTGCTGATTGATCAGTAAACAATTGAGCCCTCAGTTTCATCTTGTCGCCCTCAATTGTCGCCAGCACGCCCACCGGACAATTGCAGTCGCCGTGCAACAAACGCAGAAACTCTCGCTCTGCTCGCAAACAAAGCAATGTCTTGTGATCGTTCACGAGATCGACGATCGCCTTCACGGTTTCATCATTAGCACGAACTTGAAGCGCAATGATTCCCTGACCACCCGCAGGCAAAAAAACGTCGGGTGGAAGGACTTCAATGGACAATTGTCTGCCCTCGAAACTCAGCTCGTGATGAGCGGGCGATAGGCTGAGCCGTGCAAGCCCTGCGCGAGCCAGCACGATGGCATCCCAATTGTTATTGGTCAGTTTGCGCAATCGCGTTGGAACGTTTCCGCGAAGGTCGACGAGTTTGAGATCTGCGCGTTTCCAGAGCAATTGGCGTTTCCTTCTCACACTGCCTGTCGCGACGGTGCCGCTGTGCGGCAACGAAGCGAAACCGCCCGGATGTTTCGAAACCAGCACGTCATCCATCGGTCCGCGAGGAAGAACCGCACTAATTTCTGCGTCCGGGTTTGTTTCACTTGGAAGATCTTTTGCACTGTGGACCGCGACATCGACGTTGCCGGCAAGAAGGGCCTGCTCGATCTCTGCGGTGAACAATCCTTTGCGACCAGCTTGACGCTCAAGAATCCTGGCTTTGTCGCCTCGTGTCGTGATGATTCTTGTTTCGATTTTTGCGTCCGGTTGCGCCGCTTGAATTGCTTTTTCAACCAACCTGGCTTGCGCACGTGCGAGCTCGCTGCCCCGCGTGCCAAGGATGATTTTTCTCGTCATCGCGGAATGTAGTTGGCGATAGCGAAATGGGGAAAGCTACCTGCTTCCCTAAAGCTGCGATGCGTGTAATGAAGTATCAGCGACCGTCGGATCCGCGGCGATCCGCGAGACGCGATTTAGTTCGTTCGAAACTTTCTCGAGGAAATCTGCGAGATGTTCGGCAATGATCGCTTCGGCAGAAGCTATTTGCTGCCGGCGCACTGCCAGCGACTGCTCCGCTACAGACCGCAACGCATCGATATCGTAAAGATAGACACCTTGCATCTCGTTCACTGCGGAATCGACATCTCGCGGAACGGCGATATCGATGATGAAAAGCGGACGATCGATGCGATTGGCCAACATGGGTCCCAGATTTGTTGGGGTCAGTAACGGAGTTTCCGAAGAAGTCGACGTAATCAGGATATCGATCTCGCGGCATTGCTGCGGCCACTTATCGAACAGGACGGCCTGGCCACCTACTCGTTGTGCCAACTCCTGGCCGCGATCATTTGAGCGATTGCTCACGCGCAGATCGCTGACACCTCGGGAAATGAGCGCGCGTGCGGTGCGCTCGCTCGTTTCACCAGCTCCCAAAACCAAGACTTTACAATTGCCAAGTTCACCGAAAATTTTCTGAGCCAGATCGACCGCAACGGAGCCAACTGACACCGACCCACGCGTGATTTCGGTGTGCGTGCGGACCTGCTTCGCCACACGAAAGGCCCGTTGAAACAACCGATGAAGGCAGGGGCCAACCGCGCCAGAGGCGCGCGCAAATTGATAAGCCTTTTTTGTTTGTCCAAGAATTTCTGTCTCGCCTACGACCATCGAATCAAGTCCGGATGCAACTCGGAATAGATGTTGTACGCACTTTTCAGCTTCGTAACGGTAAAACGGCAACGCACTACTGTGGCCGCGGTCATTGACCTCACCGTTTTGCAATAAGCATTGAGCAATCTCATTCGTTGACACGCGCTTCTCTGACGCGACATAGACTTCGACGCGGTTACAGGTGGCGAGCATCACTGCTTCCGCGCAGCCTGCAGCGCGAAGAGTACATTCCGCGCCAGCGCCGCCGGCGAAACGTTCTCGCGTTTCTACATTGGCAGTGTGATGACTCAGGCCGACGCAGAAAAAGTTCATGGGACAGAGTGCGTCTGCGCTGAGAACGTGATTCCCCAGAGAAGCGTTAAAGCTGCGCTAAATCCGATAATGCAAAGCGCCGCAACTCGCTTTGGCGCGATTCGCCGAAAATACCGGCCTTGCAGGATCGCTGCATAAAGCAACCAAACGGCAATCGCAGCCACTACTTGCACGTGTGGCAAGGGTCGCCCCGTAAAAAAGCCGCTGGCAATCCCGGCGGTATACAGAATGAAACCCAACCAAAGCAGGCGGGTGATTGCCGCGAAGAGATCAGTGAGCGGCGGCAGGTAATAAAAAATCGAACGCAATTGATGTGTCTTGAGTTGGCGCTCCTGCACCAGATACATTACCCCAGCGATGCAGGCGAGTGCGAAGGCGCCATAGGCCACCAGCGAAACCGATGCATGAAATTCCAACGGAGAATTGGCGGTCACCTTGACTGGATGACGAACATCGATTGGCGCAATCAACGCAAGGCCTTGCAGCAGGACGACCAGCGGCGCCGTGAACGCGCCCATGAGTGAGAGACGGTAGGCTGGGCCGACCAGCATGTAAATGAGGGCTACCGACCAGGCGAGAAAGATAAACACCTCAAACATGTTCGTCAGGGGACAACGTCCCAGCGCATGACCGCGGATCGACAAAAACGCCGTTTGAAAAAGAAAGCCTAGTCCAATCGCGAGAAAATCAAATCTTCCTGGTCGAAAAACTCCGGCGCGCAGAGCGACCGCGGTGCGCGCGACTGCCGCGAGAAAACACATTGTCGAAATGATGAGAAGATCTCGATCCACTCTAAGGAAACCTACTGTAAGAGCAGGCTCCCTGCTTGGCAATCTGTGCTGTGGTTAGCCTCGCTTCACGAAGCCTGCTGACGTAGCTCCAAATAGGGCGTGGCGCGTCCTCGTTGTGGGTTTGTCATGACTGAGCCCGATTGACGTTTTGCAACAGCCCGCTAGCATTCGCGCGGATGGCTTTAGACACACTTGAGAGACTCCGCGCCGCAGTACGGGATGTGCCCGATTTTCCGAAGAAAGGCATCGTATTTAAAGATATTACGCCGGTCTTGGGTGATCCCGCCCTTTTCCATGCGTCCATCGATCTGTTTTTGGATCGTTGCCGCGGGAGAAGGGTTGATAAGATCGTTGGGATCGATGCGCGCGGGTTTCTCTTTGGATCGGCGGTGGCCTATGAGCTCGGTGTCGGTTTCGTTCCGATCCGGAAGCGTGGCAAGCTTCCTTTCCAGACTGAGATCGCCAGTTACTCGCTTGAGTACGGCGCAGCGGAAATGGAGATGCACGTCGATGCTATTAACGTGGGGGAACAAATTGTCCTGGTTGATGATTTGCTGGCCACGGGCGGCACTTCTGCCGCTGCGGCGGTCCTCATTCGCAAGGCGGGGGGACGTCTCCTCGAAGCACAGTTTCTCATTGAGTTGGAATTCCTCCATGGCCGTAAGCAGCTCGAGCCGACACCGGTCACTTCATTCTTGAAATATTGAATCTCGGCGGGGCATAAGGTCTTGTCACCAGGGTGAAGGCAGTCGTCACTGACCGATTGCTTCTTCTCCGTCTGAGATGGATTTGGATTTTCAAGATCCAATTTTAGATTGAACAGCAATCCGAATTGCCGATGAAAACGTCCCGTCATCTGGAGCAGGTTTTGGCGCATGCCGCAAGCCGTCTTGCAGCGACAGGTGCAAGACGCCCAACCGAAGTCCTTCCGCTTTACAAGAAGTTTCTCAAGGTCGAGGAGCATCGATTGCGCCTGAAACATCAGGCGGGTGGCGGTGGCCGTGAAATTTGTTCCCGGCGCGCTGAGCTGGTTGACGTTTTATTGCAGTATGTTTTCGGGGCTGCTGCAACCTCTGCTCGCGGAAACGGGGCCGCCAAAGTCCCACTGGCCTTAGTCGCTCTTGGTGGATATGGCCGGGGCGAGCTGAACCCGTTTAGTGACATCGACGTGATGCTTTTACATCATCAGGAAAAGAAAGGGATTTCGCCACATCTGGAGGAGATGGTGGAGCAAGTTCTTTATCTTCTATGGGACAGCGGTTTCAAGGTTGGACACTCCACGCGCTCGATCAAAGAAGCGGTCGCTCAAGCGAATCAGGACATGCGCACAAAGACTGCCATGCTGGAATCGCGGTTTCTCGCGGGCGACGCCGAGCTGGCACGGGAATTTCGGCGGCAATTTCGTTCGAGGTGTGTCAACGGATATGAACGAGAATACGTGGAGCTGCGCATGCAAGATCAGGTCGCCCGGCACAAGAAATTCGGTGACAGTGTCTATCTCCAGGAACCGAACCTGAAAAGTGGATGCGGCGGCCTGCGCGATTATCAAAACCTTCTTTGGATGACCTATTTCAGAGAGGGTTCACTGAGCACGAACCAGCTTGTGGGAAAAGACTGGCTGAGCGAAAGCGACCAGCGCCGGATAGAAAAGGCGTACGATTTTCTCCTGCGTTTGCGCACCGCCTTGCATTACGCGACGGGACGCGCGACCGACATTCTTCACATTAGTTTGCAGGAACAGATCGCAAAACGGCTCGATTGTTCTTCTGGGAACGGCCAGCTCCGCAGCGAGGCGCTCATGCGGGATTATTACGAGCACACGCGAAATATCTTCCGGGTCACGGAACGCATCACGGAGCAATTTGTAAGCGGATATGTCACAAGCAAGACCCGTTCTCTGTTTAGTTTTCTTCCGCTGATGCGAGCGCACAAAACTCCCGTGGGAGATTTTTTCTTTGTTCGCAACAAGCAGTTGCACCCGGCGCGTCGTGACCTTTTTCGCAACGACGCCGAGCAAATGATGCGAGCATTTGAAATCGCGCAGGAACGCGGCCTTGATCTGAGCCCGGAGCTCGAGGATCTGCTCAGCCGGAGCCTCGGCCAGGTTACCCGCACGTATCAGTATGCACGCGGACCGCGCGCGATCTTCAAGAACATTCTTTCACAAAAGGGCAGGGTAGGTCGCATTCTCAGAATGATGCATCGCGTCGATTTTCTGGGGCGCTACATTCCCGAATTCGGACAGCTTACATGCCTGGTGCAGCATGAGTTTCTGCATCGTTACACGGCCGACGAGCATACATTGGTGTGCGTCGATAAACTTGATGCCCTGGCGCAGACGAGTGACCCGAAGTTGATCGCTTATCGTAAGATTTTCGAGCAACTGGAGGATCCATTTGTGCTCTATCTCGCGCTCCTTTTACACGATAGCGGCAAAGCGGTTGGCGCCAGGCCACACTCCGAAGCGAGCGCGCTGTTTGCCCAGCGTGTCGCCGCGCGTCTGCAATTGTCGTCCGAGCAGCGCAAGTCCCTTATCCTGCTGGTTGATCATCACCTCACGCTTTCGCAGACCGCGCAGCAAAGAAATCTTGATGATCCGGCGACGGTGACAGACTTCGCGCACATCGTGAAGCACCAGAAAAACCTAAACGCGTTGATGCTGCTTACTCTGGCAGATGGCCAGGGCACAAGCGCGGAGGGGTGGTCGGATTGGAAGGAATCTCTAGTATGGGCGCTATTTCACGAGACCTCCCGGTGTCTTGCGGACCAAAGGTCTTACTACGAGCAAACAAAAGTCCAGCGGGAAAGCTTGCAGGCGTCGGTAACGGCAAAACTTCCCGCTGATTTTGCAGGAGAGATCGAAGCTCATTTTGAGTTTATGCCTGACAATTATTTTCGCGCCAGCGACGTTCCCGAGATTATCGAGCACCTGAAACTGTTCAGGTCGTTTCTGGAGAATGTCGGAGGGGATTTTCCGCTGGCTCCGGCAATCCAATGGAAGGCCGTTCCGGAGCAGGGGCATAGTGTTGTCATCTTCTGTACCTGGGAGCGTGAACGGATAATGGCAAAAGTGGCCGGCTCATTTTCGGTTGTGCCGTTGAATATTTTGAGCGCTGATATCTTTCCGCGGGGGGACAATGTAGTGCTGTGCGTTTTTCGTGTGTGTGACACGAAAGGACGACCTGTTACACACCAGCGCGATTTTACGCTGGTAGAGCAAACTTTGCGGCGAGCACTCGAAGACGAGAGCTTTGATTTCCTTCCGTTAATCGAAAAAGCCAAGCGCCAAAGCCATCGTCTTACGACAGGAATTGAATTTCCAACGCGGATTGCAATCGACAACAAAACGCATCCGGTTCATGCGCTTATTGAGATTCAGGCACCGGACCGGCTCGGCTTGCTTTACGATGTCTTGACCTGCCTTGATCGCGAAAATCTTCTGATCCCGCTTTCTCGCGTCAACACGCAAGCTGGCGCAGCCATTGATACTTTGTATGTCGTGGATCGTTCCACACGTGCCAAGATTACCGATCCGCTTCGCATCAGGGCGATCCAGCAGCGTCTTCAAAATGCAATTCTCGGTGGAGGTGCTTCAAAATCGAAGTAGCAAGAAGCGCGCACGACTCTGCTTTCTTAATCTTATGAACGCTCTAATCCTCGCGGCTGGATATGCAACACGCCTTTATCCCCTAACCCTCAATAAGGCGAAGCCCCTGCTCGTTGTCGGTGGTAAGCCGATTATTGAATGGGTAGTGGACAATCTTCAGGGTGTTCCCGATCTGGAGACGATTTACGTAGTGACGAACGACAAATTCGCGGGAGACTTTCAGGCTTGGAGCGAGGGCTATCAAGATCGACATCCGCAATTCAAATTCAAAATTGTCAACGATGGCTCCAAGAGCGACGACGACAAGCTCGGAGCAATTGGAGATATCAATTTTGTAGCCACGCGCGAGAACTTGGGCCAAAGCAGCCTCCTCATTGTTGCCGGCGACAATTTGTTTACTGAATCACTCAGCGGCTTTGTGGTTTGCGCCAAAGGAAGCGAAGCAACGGTTGGGGTCTATGACGTTGGCGATCGCGAAGCGATCAAAAAGTATGGCAACGTCTTAATCGACGACAATGGAATCATTACCCACCTCGAAGAGAAACCACAGAAGCCGCGCGGAACCTTGGCCGCAATTGCCCTTTACTATTACTCGCCTGCGGTCCTCTCTCTTCTGACCACGTACCTTGCGGCTGGCAATAACCCCGATCAGCCGGGCCGGTTCGTGCAATGGCTCTACACGCGTAAGCCAGTAAAGACGTACCAGACCAAGGGGAAATGGCTCGATATCGGAAGCAAAGAAACGCTGGAGAACGCAGACAAGATTCTTGGTGGCCTTAGGACTTAAGGCGCCGTCGGAATTTCGCTTGCCACGCCGTAGCTTTGGCGAGGGCGGGTCATTTCAATCGCCCTTCGTCAAACTCGATCAGATCGAAATAAGTCCGAATGTCTTGGCGCCCATCGCCACCGGCTTCCTTTAGAAAGTGGAGAAAGCGCGCCTTTTTTGCGGCCGTATCTGGATGCCGTGAAAGCATCGCTTGGTTCCACTGTTCAATTGCTTCGGGAGAATGCCGCGCACCGTTTGTCTGCACCCATTTTAGAATTACGTCATCCGCATCCAGTCTGTTGACGATTTCTTCAAACGCGTCGCCATCAATTCTTAGGAAAGCCAGCAAATGCTTGTCGAACCCGACGGTTTTATAGTTGTAGCCGTTGAGCAGGCCCTCGCGGTGAAGCTTGGCTTTGTCGATCAAACGCGGCAGATGCACATAGCCGCCAAGTTTCTCGTACGGACTGCGTGGATGCAGTCTTTGCATGGAGCAGATTTCTGTTACGTCGCGGGCAAGGGCCGCGGGTCGACCCCCGAAAAATCGCTCTCTGGAATGGGCGCGACGTCCGGTTTCTGTTCCTGCAACAGTTCTCCTTGTGTAAGATCAGCCCGGCCAATTACAAGCTGACCGGAAAACATGCCGCCTTTTTCCACCGAAATTGCCCTGGCGGTGACATCGCCTTCGAGTGCGCCTTTTTTTTGAATCGCCACGGTTTGGGCAGTGATCTCTCCCGACATCCTTCCTTTGATTTCAATGCTTTCTGCCTGGAGCCGTCGAAAGCAATGAATATCGGCTTTTCGCTCGACGACGACGCGCCGCGCGCTGATCCGTCCTGGAATTTTCCCTGCGAAGTTGATCGTGGCCGTATCGTCGCAATGTAGATTGCCTCGGAGTCTGCCCTGAATTAAGGCGCACCGACAGACCACACTGCTGCTGCCCAAATCGCCTTTGCTTGTGAGATGTACGTCCCCTCGTGTCCGAATCGTGCGGCTGAAACCGCTGGTAATTTTGTAGTCACGCAGATCGATGTGCGCGCTGCACGACGGGCAGATCGTAGAAGTGGCGCTGCCACAAACCTGCTGTTTCCGTTTACACTCGAAACACTCGATAACAGAGCTGTGCTGCCGTTTCCAAAAATCCTCGAATTTGCCGAGGATAGAGGATGTGGCTGGCGCAGCAGCCGCTTCTTCGCGAACCCGCAGCTTCAGGCCAGGTTTTGGCGCAAACGGAGAGAAGTAGCGACCGCATTGGCGACAAATCGAGCTTTTCGCCGCTGCATACTCCATCTGCTTGAAGCCACAGTGTGGGCATTCAAGACTGACTTTTGCAGGCGACGGACTGGCCACCGGACGCTAACCCCTGGATTCCCTTCTCTATCAGCGCCCTCCGAACGCCGCCTTGATTGGCTCGGTGGACCGCACGACTTCCGGGCGGCCCGGGGCCGACTTCGCAGAAATCGAGCCGCTGGTGACTTCCGATTTGCCAATAAAAGTTGCTCCTTCTTCAATGACAAGGCGCGCTGCTTTCAAATCTCCCTGCAATGTGCATTTTGATTTTAGCTCGCAACGCTCGGCCACCGTGATGTTGCCCTGAACTTTGCCATAGACGGTGATCGATTTGGTTTTTACCTCGCCGCGAATGTCAGCGTTTTCACCAATCGTTAAGACGCCGTCGGAATTGATTTCCCCTTCGACCTTCCCGTCGATGAGAAGTTCCTTCTGGAACTTGATCGAGCCTTTGATTTCGACATCGCTCGAGAGGATGTCTTTGCCACCGTGATCTGCCATAGGTTTTGGTTTATCGATGATTGTTGTTGTTATTATTGGTTCTTCGCCATTCGCAGGATGATTGTTGTCATCTTCCATACCCGAATACCGCGATTTCTCTATAACAGGCGGCGCCGGCTTTTGCGAGACGAATCTTTTGAGCATCCGGTAGATTGTGACAGCCCCCAACGTATGTCAACGAATTCTCGCTTCAGCGCGCAATTTTTTATTGTGCAATAGTGCGGTACAGTTTGCACGTTCCATTCTGCGCAGCGAAAATCAGGGACGGCGGCACCTGGCTTGGGGTCCTATCCAGCACGAGGCACAGCGGGAACGCAGGCGCTGCCTGACTCAAAATTGCTGCTGAGTTTTGCGTCACACGTTCGGAATTGTACGCAACAACCCACGCCGTTTGGTGATTTTCCAGGATTTGGCGTGCTTTTTGCCAATCGTCTGAAAGGAAAAATCGTGCGCTGTCCTCGATGCCGTCCAGACTTTCGTGCGAGCTTCCAGCTATCCCGGGCTGCCCGGACCAATAGGCGATCGACGGTGAAAGCCACCACGGCGCAACGAACGGACGAACCTCTGACGATCGCAAATTAAGTGCCATGTCACGCAACTGTACCGATTCGTTGCGCTGCTCAACCCGAAGAGCGAATTCCGCTTCGCTTGGCCAAAGCCTTTCATCCCAATCGCGCAAAATCGGAAAAATCGATAGGAAAAATGCAATCCAAACGGCCCCACCCGATTTGATCGGCTCGAGCAAACGCGGCAGCGCCAACGCGAAGAGCATTACAAAGAAGTATCCCCAGCGCGCCTGCCAAATTGTCAGGACATAGGTGGCAACGAGAAGCACGAGAACAAATGTTGGCGGCGTCAACTCACTTTTGTGCCTGGTCTTGGCCAAGCTGACCCAAACCAGGAACGGTGTCACGAGGAGCAAATATCCGCACCAACGCAACCAGATCGGATTTGCCGGTGAGACATGCGCGAGTTCGCCAATGGTGTGCGCCCAGTTTTGAAAGAGCGGGTTTGAATACACCGTCGAAAATGACGAAATGCGCCGTTCAATCAAAACCGCGATCAAAATGACTGCAACAAAACAAAGCCAACCCGGGCGCCGCGACCTGGCCGAAATCACTTTTGGCTTTTCAAATGCGCTCACAACCATCACGAGGAAAAATGAAACGAGCGACTCATAAGCCGAGGTCCAGACCGCCAATCCCCATGCGACTCCACTAATGATACTCCATCGCCGATACGATTGTCGGTAGAGGCGATTGACCTCAACCGCCGGTGCCGTATCGCATTGAAGGCTCCATTCTGCGCAAATCGCGATTGTTACGAACAGCATCAGCAAGGATTGATGATCGGGTCTGCCGAGTTCGGTTCCATGAACGAGAATGGGGCTGATCGCGTACAGCATGAGCATCACCCACCGATATTTGAATTTCATTTGCTTCGACCACCACCAAAGAAACCAGCCTCCGAGCAGGGCGAGAAACGGCGAAATGAGCGCGCCGGCGAGATCGAGCGCAAGCGCCGTCAATGGTTTCAGCAAGATCGACAGGGCGAGAATGAGATAATCCAGCGGCGCAGTTGTGTGCGGAGTTGTTCCTGTCGGGAAGTTTTCGAAGTCGTGGTGCCGTACGATCAACCCGGGATGCTCTGAGCACATTCGCACGCGCGTCATCCGAGCGTAACAATCCGCGTCGGTGAAGTAAATATTCCCGGCCACAAAAACATTCTGATAATTCGCGCAGCGTGTCGCGAGGATCAGCACGCTGAGAATTGCGATTTCGATGATGGTCAGAATTCCGCGAATCACCGCACCATCCCAAATCCCCGATTCAAAATGCGCAATCCGAAATTTTAACTGATTTTCAGGCTTTCCGGATTGGTCACCCGGATATGCTATGCTTCAATGCACAAGCAAATGGGGCCTGTAGCTCAGCGGTTAGAGCAGCCCCGAATGCTTTCGGGGTTGGTCGCCCGCGGTGTGCTATGCTTCACTGTGTAATCCACGCGGGCCTGTAGCTCAGCGGTTAGAGCAGGGGACTCATAATCCCTTGGTCCCAGGTTCGAATCCTGGCGGGCCCAGCCCCGAAGGCCTTCAGGGCGCCACGCGGCGTCCATCAGGTAGGCGCAGGCGGGCCCTCAGAAACGAATTATTTAGTACTATGAAAGCGTTCGTTTCGATAATTCTCGCGTTTGCCATTTCCGTCGGCGCGATTGAGGCGGGACCTGTGAGAACAGCGAAAAACGTGGCGAATAGCAGTGTGCAGACGGCCAAGAACGTCGGCCACAGTGTGGTCAAAGGCACAAGAAGAGCCGTGCACACTGTAGTTTATACGTTTACGCCATAGGCCCAGCAGTTCTCACGAGTCTTTGAAATTGCGAGCGTGCTCGCGCGTTCCAGGCGGAAACCGACTACGCATAGTGTTCCGGCCGGAGACAGGATCGCCACAGAGGCGTTTACAATGCGATTCAGCGGCAGCGCGAACGGAATCTTATGCGCTTACCGGCGCGGCTGCGCTTTCTTGAATAAGCAAATCGAGCTTGTTCAAATCGATCGGCTTGACGAGATGGTGCTGGAATCCTGCCTCCCGACTCTTGCGAACATCATCTTCCATTCCGAAACCCGTGAGAGCAATCCCAACAACGGGGCGCGTGGACTGCAGCGTTTGCATCAAATCAATGCCACTGCCATCGGGCAAAGCCAGATCGCTAATGAGCACGTCAAATTGCCCCTTTGTGCCTAGATCGAGCGCAGACTGGAAATTCAGAGCTGATTGCACGTGGTACCCGCGCCGTCGAAGCAAGTTCGTAAGCGATCGGTTCGAATCTTCATGATCTTCGACAAGCAGAATCCGCATGGCCTGATGTTCAGGCAATTTGGGCGAAACGGCCGGCGCAATTTGAGCTGGGGCTTTTTCGCTCGTTGGAAAGACGAGCGTAAACGTGGAGCCTTTGTTTCGCCCGGCGCTTTGTGCAGTGATTGTTCCCTTGTGCGCTTCCACAAGTGCTTTGCTGATGGCCAGACCAAGACCCAGCCCTCCAAGTTGTGTCCGGCCGCCTTGTTCAAAAGCATCGAAAATTTTCGGCAACGCTTCAGACTCAATTCCCAAGCCGGTGTCCGCGATTTCAACGCGCAGTTCTCCCTTGGAAGTGTTGCTGGTAGAAATGGAAATCTGCCCATCGCTGGGTGTGAACTTCACCGCGTTATTGATCAGGTTCCAAAAGATCTGCTGAAGTCGCGCCGGATCTGCTCGCAAATGGACTTTCCGTGCGCCGAGATTGAGGGAACGCCTCAGATGCTTTCGGTCAATTTCCGCCTGACAAATCTCGAGGGCATTCTGCAACAAGGTATGAGCGTCGACGACTTCAAAATTAAGCTGTATTTTCCCTCGATCGATTCGAGTTAAATCGAGCAAATCATCGATAAGCCGCGCCTCCAATTCCACGTTGCGGCGGATCATCTGTAGCGACTCGTGGATGTCCTCGGGCAATGCCGGCTCGCTCTCGAGCGCAAGCGCGGACGCCAACACTGGAGTAAGAGGCGTGCGCAACTCGTGGCTGAGCATCGCGAGAAATTGATCCTTCGCTAGATTGGAGCGCGCTTTTTCTGCCAATTCCAGGTTGGTTTTTTGCAACTCTTCCTGGCGATTCTGAAGCTCTGACGCGAGTGACTGCGATTGCTTGAGGAGGTTTTCGGTCCGCGTGTTTGCCTCAATTGTATGCAGGACGATTCCGATACTCTCCGTTAATTGATCGAGAAATGCCTGGTGCGTCGAATGGAAGCGCTCTAACGATGAAAGTTCCATGACTGCCTTTACTTCTCCTTCAAACAAAATCGGCAGGACCACGATGTTCATTGGGCGGGCCGCACCCAAAGCGGAACTTACCTTCACATAATCGCTGGGCGCATCATTTAGGAGAATGCGTTGTTTTTCCAGGGCGGCTTGCCCCACCAGGCTCTCCCCCAGCTTGAAAGAAGGCTTCGGCCCGCCCTCTTCGCGGCAGGCATAGCTCGCCAGGAGTTTAAGCTCCGGTTCTCGCCCCGATTTGTCCATGCTGTAGAAAACCCCTTGTTGAGCCGGAACCACCGGGGCGAGCTCCGACAAGATCAGCTTGCCAACCGTCAACAAATCTCGCTGGCCTTGCAGCATGCGCGTAAACTTTGCGAGATTAGTTTTGAGCCAGTCCTGCTCCTGATTTTGCAACGTGGTGTCCTTCAAATTGCGGATCATTTCGTTGATGTTGTCTTTAACGGCCGCGACCTCGCCCTGTGCCTCGACGTGAATCGAACGTGTCAGATCGCCTTTCGTGACGGCGGTAGCAACATTGGCAATGGCTCGAAGTTGCGTCGTCAGATTCGCCGCGAGTCGGTTTACATTATCGGTCAGGTCGCGCCAAGTTCCGGCGGCGCCTGGCACATTGGCCTGTCCGCCCAATTTCCCCTCGACGCCGACCTCGCGCGCGACAGTAGTTACCTGATCCGCAAACGTCGCCAGGGTATCGATCATGTTGTTGATTGTGTCGGCGAGCTCGCCGATTTCGCCCTTTGCTTCAACGAGGAGCTTTTGGTTCAAGTCTCCCTTTGCAACCGCCGTCACAATTTTGGCGATACCACGCACCTGGTTCGTCAGATTGCGGGCCATGAAATTCACGCTGTCGGTCAAATCCTTCCAGGTGCCGGCAACACCTTGAACCGTAGCTTGTCCCCCTAGTTCACCTTCCGTGCCGACTTCGCGTGCGACACGTGTTACCTCCGACGCGAATGAGTTAAGCTGGTCCACCATCGTGTTGACGGTGTTTTTCAGCTCAAGAATTTCGCCCTTCACATCGACTGTGACCTTTTTCGACAGATCGCCGCGCGCCACCGCAGTCGTCACCTCGGCGATGTTGCGAACCTGAGCTGTGAGATTTCCCGCCATCATATTCACGTTGTTGGTCAGGTCTTGCCACGTGCCAGCAACTCCTCGCACGTCTGCCTGCCCACCCAGCTTTCCTTCGCTGCCAACCTCGTGGGCCACGCGAGTCACTTCGGATGCAAACGAACGAAGCTGATCAACCATCGTGTTGATCGTGTATTTGAGCTCTAGAATCTCACCCCGAACGTCCACCGTGATTTTTTTCGACAAGTCGCCGTTGGCCACCGCCGTCGTTACTTCGGCAATGTTGCGCACTTGTGCCGTAAGGTTACTCGCCATGGAATTGACGCTTTCAGTCAAACCTTTCCAGGTTCCCGCGACACCTCTCACGTCCGCTTGCCCGCCAAGTTTTCCCTCCGTGCCAACCTCGCGCGCAACGCGCGTCACCTCCGAGGCAAACGAGCCTAGCTGATCCACCATCACGTTAATCGTATTTTTCAGTTCAAGGATTTCACCCTTCACATCGACGGTGATCTTCTTCGACAGATCTCCCTTGGCGACAGCCGTCGTGACAGCGGCAATGTTGCGCACTTGGCCTGTAAGATTGCGCGCCATGAAATTCACGGAATCTGTCAGGTCCTTCCATGTTCCTGAGACGCCCTCGACACGGGCTTGTCCACCAAGAATTCCCTCAGAACCCACTTCGCGTGCCACGCGCGTTACCTCCGAGGCAAACGACCGAAGCTGATCCACCATCACGTTGATTGTGTCTTTCAGTTCAAGAAACTCCCCTTTTACGTCGACTGTGATTTTCTTTGCTAAGTCGCCGGTCGCCACTGCTGTTGTCACGGTCGCAATATTACGGACCTGATCGGTAAGGTTGCCGGCCATCAGGTTGACGTTGTCAGTCAGATCTTTCCACGTGCCCGCAACGCCTTTCACATTCGCCTGGCCGCCCAGCTTGCCTTCTGTGCCCACTTCTCGCGCGACACGCGTGACTTCGGAAGCGAAACCACTGAGTTGACGTACCATTGTATTTACGATTTTTGCGGTACGCAGAAACTCTCCCTCGAGCGCCTGGCCTTCAATTTCAGTCGCTATCGTTTGAGACAGGTCTCCTTTTGCGACGGAACCGATTACGCGTGCCATTTCGCTCGTGGGATGAACCAAATCCTCGATCAAATTATTGACCGACTTCATCGCGTCAGCCCATGAACCGGACGCCTCTCCGAGAGAGGCTCTTTGTCTGATCCTGCCTTCTTTTCCAACTACGCGCCGGATGCGTGCTAATTCTTGCGTCAGGCGCTGATTGATCCGGATCACGTCGTTGAACGTATCTGCAACCTTGCCGGCTAGGCCTGTCCAATCGTCCGGCAATTGAGCTGAAAAATCTCCGCGCTTGAATGCCGTCAAGGCTGCAAGCAACTGCTTGCTGTCGAGTTGGTCACCGTTGTTCACATGCGAGCCGTTTGCCCGACGCATCCTGGGAGCAGAGGTCTTTTTCTTCATAAGCGGTTAAGAAGCCGGCGAATGCCGCCTTAAGAATTCGACGCGTAAGATCGGAAGACTCATATTACAGCGTCGTAGAGTAATCGCTCCATCAATCGCACCAAGCCGTATTTTCTTGAACAAACCCCGAGGCTCCCTGGCTTTGTCGCGCAGAAAAAGAGCGCGCGGGCGCAAAAAGGCCATGCTTAATGCTTAAAAAAGGCCACGAAACGAGCCCAGCCCCGCACGCTTCTCTTGGTACGATACTTTTTAAGAGGGAGCCAACGTTTTCAGGCTGCGCAGCCGGAAGCCAAAAAAGATGGCAAGAATGCCGAGTACAACCGCGTACCATGCGATAAGCCAGATCACCGCTGCTGCGCCAGCAATAGGGTTCCACAGAAGCAGGACCGCGAAGACGATTGATGCGAGCCCCATAAGGATCAGAAACCATTCGCCTTTGATTTCCCGGCGCATCTTTATTGCCAGCACAATCTCAGACGCGCCAATCATAAGCGCCCAGGCCGCAATATAGATGATAAGCGCCAAGGCCGTTATCTGAGGTGCATGGAATGTGAGAAGTCCGACGATGATTCCGACAATGCCGATGACGAGCTGCCAGCCCCAGTCCGGGTCGGAAGCACGATGTCCAATCGCGCCGACAATGCGAAATATCCCATCGATTAATACCCACGCTCCAAAAAACAGCACCAACGTTGCGATAGTTAAACCAGGATATACGAACGCGATAATTCCAAAAATAATTGCAGCGACACCCCTTATCACTGGAACCCACCAATGACGTTTTAAGGTTTCGATTAGCATTTGTTCGTTTTAATGACGGGCGCCAATGAAGGCAAGCACCATTTGATGGACGCTTCATCCAGCGAAGGGCGCCTTCCCAACGAATTCTTCCCATCGACCGCTAGGAAGCTGTCGCTCCTTGCAGCGCAACCATCACAATCCGCACTTAGCGCTGGCTTCCGCAATGGTGGAGCGACTTCGAAGGAGAGATGCTAAATATGTATCGACGGACGGAGCGTCGTTGATCCGCGCGAGATTGACAGGCGACTGAAGACGCGAAAAAATTGCATAGCTAATCTTGCTTCGCGGAACGCTTTTCTCACCATAGCCAGACGGGATATTGCTCGACCAGTAACGGACATACTGGCCGTCCGGGTGATTCTCCGTGCCGAGAAAAATCGTGGAATGTCCGTGCTCGTTTTTTCCCACTTGTCGCGACCAGAAGATCTTCATGAAATCGCCCGGCTTGGCTTGGTCGAGGCTGTCGAAGTTCTGTCCAATCTGGAGCTCGTGAAAAAGACGGGCTGTACCGGGTCCGTTTGCGTTCCATCGGCCCCAGACGCCTTCGCCATCGCGCTGATCTCGAATGATCAATCGCTCCAACGTGGAATAATCGAGGTGCAGCTGGCCGCGCGCACGCAAAGCCTCGATCGTTCTGATAAAAACCAGATAGGTTGCGCCTGAGCAAAAACTCGGCGAGGCCTGCGAAGGCAAAATGAAAAATTTGCCGGACTCAAAGTGCGCCGAAGATTGAAGACGGATCTTTGCAAAGTGCGAAACAGAATAGCGACCGCCTTGCGGCATCTCCTTAATCTGCTCAAGGATCAAGCTGTTGTAGTCGCCCGCGAACAATGCGTGCGATACAAGAATCCCCAGAAAAACCCAAGCCGCTAGTTGCTTCAAGGTGGGATAAGTAATCATCAAAACGCGATCTGGCAATGCCGGGACCCGGCGATCCTGTCTGAATCGCTAAGATCTGCAGGCACGATTGCCTGCGACACCTTGCTGTGTTAGACGGATTCCATGCTGCGTTTTACCAAAATGAACGGCGCAGGAAACGATTTCATCCTGATCGACAACAGAGCAGGGGATATCCATCTAGATCCCAGCCAAATCGCGCGCCTTTGTAATCGCCACCGTGGCGTCGGCGCGGATGGAATTTTGTTGTTGGAAAATCCATCGGACCACGCCGATTTCCGAATGCGCTACTTTAACGCCGATGGGGGAGAAGCGGAGATGTGTGGAAACGGCGCGCGCTGCTTTGCGCGTTTTGCAAACAAGGTGACAGAAGCCGAAGGCAAAATTTCCTTTGAAACGCCAGCTGGCGTCATCTCGGCGGAGTTAGTTGGAGATCTCGTGACTTTGCAAATGACGGAGCCCACGGATTTGCGTCTGAGCATTCCCCTTCGTATCGGCGCGGAGAAAAGAATCGTTCATTTCATTAATAGCGGTGTGCCTCATGTGGTTGTTCCCGTCGCACAAGTCGGCGATGTGGACGTGCCGCGAGAAGGCTCAGCCCTTCGCTATCACGAAATGTTTTCGCCAAAGGGCGCAAACGTGAATTTTATTGAGAAACGCGGAGCTGATAAGATCGCTGTCCGCACCTACGAACGAGGTGTGGAAGATGAAACCCTCGCGTGCGGCACCGGCGTAGTTGCGAGCGCACTCGTGTTCGCGGTTACTGAAAACGCGAAGGGTCCGATCACCGTGATTGCACGCGGGGGAGATGAACTGTGCGTTGGGTTTGACAGGATAGACAAGCAGTTTCGCAATGTTACGCTCACTGGCCCGGCCGAGTTTGCATTTGAAGGCACGATCGAGCTTTAGCACCCGCAACTTTGGCCTCTGTCATTCCGAACGCAGTCGAGGAATGTCTAATCTTAAGGCAGAAGTAATCAGAGATGTCTCGACTTCGCTCGACATGACAATTGTATAGCCCAACCTACAGTTAATCACATGTTCCGCGGTACGTTCACGGCCTTAGTCACACCGTTTCGCAATGGCGCGATTGATGTTGGTGCTTTCGAGAAACTGATCGAAAACCAAATCGCTGCCGGAATTACTGGAATCGTCGCTGTAGGCACCACCGGCGAATCGCCGACTTTGTCACACGAGGAACGCCAGGAACTGATTCGCCTTGCAGTCGCCACCGCGAAAAATCGTTGTCAGGTTCTCGCCGGCACAGGTTCCAACGCGACGCAGCACGCCGTGGCCGATACAAAGATGGCCGAGAAACTTGGCGCTGACGGCGCACTGCTCGTCGCGCCATATTACAACAAACCGAGCCAGGAAGGTTTGTTTCGCCATTTCAAAGCAATTGCCGACGCCACGGCCCTACCCATTATGCTCTACAACATTCCTGGCCGATGCGGAGTGGACATCGCGTCCGATACGGTGACGCGCCTGGCGACGGAATGCAGGAATATTGTTACGATCAAGGAAGCCAGTGGAAGTGTCGAGCGTGTCAGCGAGTTGCGCACCCGGTTGCCTGAATCATTTGCGATTTTGAGCGGCGACGATTCATTAACGCTGCCGTTCATGTCCGTTGGAGCACTTGGCGTAGTCAGCGTTGCTTCGAATCTGTTTCCGGCTGAAGTTTGCGCGCTCGTTCGAGCTTATGAATGCGGCGATACGAAGTTAGCCTTCAACCTGCATCATAAGATGTTTCCGCTTTTCAAGGACTTGTTCATTGAACCGAATCCTGTGCCGGTAAAGACAGCGCTCGGTTGGCGCGGGGCGATGTCCGGCGAAGTGCGTCTCCCTTTATGCGAGATGAATGAAGCGAATCAAGCGCGCTTGCGCAGGACGCTCGAAGAGTTTGAGCGGCAGAAATGATTTTCGAGCGTGAACCCTTCACCGCAAACCTGTCGCCTTCCGTAAAGGGAGAGCCAGAATTGTTTCAACGGGTAATGAGCAATCTCCTCTGTCTTCCCACGAGAGGGTAGGATGAGCGTTCTGCTAAGATGAAATCGTCTCTTCTGCGCGTTTTACTCATTGGCGCGGCTGGCCGGATGGGAAAAACCATTAGTGATCTTGCGAAGGACTACCCAAAAATCGACATCATAGCCCGGTGTGATCTGGGCGATCCAATTGAGCCCGCCATGAGAAATTGCGATGTGGCGATTGATTTTAGTCACGCCGGCGCCACCACTGAAACCTGTCGCGCTGCGTTGCAGCATCGCAAGCCGTTGGTCATTGGGACGACCGGTCACTCTACGGAGCAACGCAGCACTATCGAAGAGACCGCGCAATCGTTACCGATCGTGTTCGCATCCAATTTCAGCATCGGAGTCAATGTGCTTTTCTGGCTGACACGCAAAGCTTTCGATCAACTCGGCGGCAATTTTGACGTCGCGATTGTTGAAACACATCACAAGATGAAAAAAGATGCGCCCAGCGGGACGGCCAAAACGTTAGCTGAGGTCTTGAAAGCGACTAAAAAAACGAAGGGTGAAATTCCAATCCAATCAATTCGCGAAGGCGACGTAGTTGGCGAACATACAGTCATTTTCAGCGGTCCCGGCGAGCGCCTCGAGCTCACGCATCGCGCGGCGAGCCGGGAAATCTTTGCGCGAGGCGCACTGCGCGCAGCGGAATGGATTATGGGAAAGCCACCGGGCTTCTATAGCATGCAGGATGTGCTGGGACTGTAGCTGTTTGGTCATTCCGAGCGCAGTTGAGGAATCCCGTTGCGCTGCCTCAAAGGTTTGATCGCGGGATGTCTCGACTTCGCTCGACATGACTGCAGAAAAATGAGAACGGCAGTTGCGCTCGGATCCAATCTCGGGGATCGGCTCGAGAATTTGCGTGAAGCGCGACGACAAATTATCGAGCTTGCTTATGTAAGACCGCCCGTTGTCTCTGCGGGGATCTACGAAACCGAACCCGTCGATTGTGAGCCGGGAGCGTCAAAATTTTTGAACACAGTCATTGAATTTGATTTTGAAGGTGACCCCGCGCAGCTGCTTGAACAACTTGTTCGAATCGAGCAGTCGTTAGGCCGCAAGCGCGATCATCCAAAAAATGTCTCGCGCAGGATCGACATCGACCTGCTTTACTGTGCCGATCGGCAGATCGACAACGAACGACTGCAATTGCCGCACCCGCGGATGCACTTGAGAAAATTCGTACTTCAACCGCTCGCCGATATCCGGTCTGAATTGGTCTTGCCTAATCAGAGAAAAACTGTCCGAGAATTGCTCGCGGAATCCGACGAATCTGGAGAGGTAGTTGGGGTGATGAACGACTGGTAGCTCGATGCACCGTAGTGGCAGCCGCGCCGGCTGCGTTTGGTGTGGATCGCAGGCGAAACGCCTGCCTCTACAGGAATTTGGCGCCGCAAATTTTGCTGGTGGCTCTTTTCGGCTACAGCTTGCGTTCTCAGGTTAGCGGCTGATCTTCGGGCAGATCCGATGAAAGATTTTGGCCAAATGAAACAACGTGCTGAAAAGATCACCGCGTTGACGGCTTACGATTATCCCACGGCGCGTCTGCTGGACGAAAGCGGCATCGACATCATCCTGGTAGGCGACTCGTTAGGCATGGTGGTACTTGGTTGCCAGGATACGACTGGTGTAACGCTGGAAGAAATGCTGCATCACACCCGCGCAGTCGTTCGCGGTGTTAAAGAGGCGTTGCTCGTGGCGGATCTGCCGATCCACACGTACGACACACCCAAACAGGCCCTGGAGACTGCCAGGAAATTTGTCGATGTTGGCGTACAGGCGGTGAAGCTGGAGGGCGGTGTGAGTCATGTGCCGGAAATTCAAGCGATCACAAACGCAGGCATCCCGTTCATGGCGCACATCGGCATGCTACCCCAAAGTGTGCGGGAGGAAGGTGGCTACAGGATCAAGGGCCGTACTCAATCCGAGGCGGAAGCCCTGCTGGTCGACGCCCGCGCTGTGGAAGAGGCCGGTGCATTTTCAGTCGTCCTGGAGATTGTGGCCGCAGATATCGCAAAACAGATCACAAGGGCAATCGGTATCCCAACCATCGGTATTGGCTCAGGCAAGCATTGCGACGGACAAATCCTGGTCACGCACGACTTGATCGGACTATTTCCATGGTTCACGCCGAAATTTGTGTCACCCGAGGCGCACGTAGCAGATGAAATCCGCCGCGCTGCCAGAGCCTTCATCGAGCAAACGCGTGCTGGCGGTTAGAAGATAATGCCTTAGTGAACTTTCGTCGGGCCATAGCTCGCCTGTCCGAATGTGATATGTTGACTTCCACATGAGAGTTTCCGATTTCGACGACTTCGACCGGTTCGAGACCGAAGGACTGCTCACGGGCAGCAAAGAGCGCAGTTGGCTCTGGTTTGGATTAATCGTTTCGCTGGGAATACACCTCGCGCTCTGCGCTTATTTTTATCGGACGCGTTTCCAAACTATAGAACCTTTGATCCCAGCAAATGTGCAGACGCCAACGTTCAAGGTCAGGAGCATCAACGCGTCGGATCTGGGCAAGAGCAGCGTCGATCAGACAAATCCCGCCGCAAAACCGAACCCGGACAACACCGATGTGCAGTTGCCAGACGAAAAGAAATCGTTCGACAAGCTATTGCAGGACATTCAAGCAAGCGCGGCGATCCCGGACGACATGCGGGACGTTTTGCCTGATCAACCGAAGGTGGAACAGCCTGAGGTAAATTCCGTTCTTACCGAAATCGAGCAATCGACTGCGCAGAGTCTCGTCAACGATTCAAACGCGACGCACGAACAATCGCTGCTCAACAATAGTTCGCAATCAGGCCGTCCACAGCCCGCGCTTAGCGGGACGGAGTTGGCTACAAGTACAACGATCAAGCGCCCCAATACCTTTACCAGCAAGATTCCCGGTGACAGCGCCGGACCAATTAAAGGGCACACTGCCGGCTTCAGCGATTTGGATCAACTGCTCGCGCAAAAAGGTCCGCTCGGGTCAGGCACAAAATTACGACTGCCGGACGATCAACTCTTCCAGTATGACAGCGACGTGCTGCAATCAAGCGCCGTGAGTCAATTGCAAAAGCTGGGCACTCTCATCCAGCGCAATCCGAAGGCGACATTTTCCGTGGAAGGTTACACGGATTCATTCGGCTCATTCGAATACAACCTGGGTCTCAGTCAACGTCGCGCTGACAGCGTGAAACGTTATTTAGTGGAGGCAATGCGGATTAATCCTGCGCAAATCGAAACGCGCGGTTACGGACCGACGAAATTCCGTGCTTCGCCGAACGGATCAATTGAAGAGCAGAGTCCCAACCGCCGAGTGGAGGTTGTGGTGCACACGAGCGAAGGGTGAAGTCCCTGTAGCGGCGCGCCCTACCAGTTTTTGATCCATTGATTTGGATCAGTCGAATTCGCGGTGCTCCATAGGTCAAACGTAGGGTTGTAACCTTTTGGCGTTACCGGGTCAGCCTGATTGGCAGTCGAATAGCCATAGCTATTGTGGAACGGATCGGAAATCGCGATCACTGGCCCGTTGCCCCCAGGAGGCAAAAGCATATTCGGCTTAAATTGCATGTAGCTCTTTCCAGTCGGGCTCCGGTTTCCGCTGCTATCGCCGCTCAGCTGCGTATACAGGTAAAAGCTGGCATGCTGATATACAAGCTGTGTGGCATCGAAATTCTGCCGTGCATCCAAGGTGTCTGTATATTGGTTTGTCGTATTATCTCTCGGATAAATTCCGTTGTCCGCCTTGTAACTCTCGCAAGCTGCAGATATGGCAGCGATTTCAGTTTCGGCGCGGGCGCGGGCACCTTTCTTCTGAATGTAGCCGGCGGTGCTTAGAACCAATCCAGTCAGAATGATGATAACAGTGGTGACGACGATCAGTTCAATGAGCGTGAAAGCCGCATTGCAGCGGCGCTCGCCGCTACAACTGGTCGGGCGTTCGCCGCGGCGAACGCCTCTACAACATTCGACATTCGTCATTCGGATTTCGTCATTCGTGCCGGAGGCGCATCATGTCTGCTGCTGCAAGCCGGTGATAATGCTGATTAGCGGCGTAAAGAGAGCGAGCACGATCGTGCCGACAATCAGTGCGAGAAACACGATCATGATGGGCTCGAGCATCGATGTGAGGGCTGCAACCGCGTTATCGACCTCATCATCGTACACATCGGCAATCTTCAGGAGCATGTCTGGAAGTTTACCGGTTTCTTCGCCCACTTCGACCATGCTGGTCACCATCGGCGGAAAAGCGCGACTGGCTTCCAGCGGTTGAACGATCGATTCGCCTTCCTTTACGCTGTCATGCACGTGTGAGATCGCGGCGGCAATTACGGAGTTGCCGGCGGTTTCGCGGGTGATATTCAATGCCTGCAAAATCGGCACACCGCTCGTGACCAGCGTTCCAAGTGTGCGCGCAAACCGCGAGATTGCCGTTTTGCGATTCAAATCGCCAAAGAGAGGCATGCGCAACTTGAAACTGTCAATCACGAATCGCCCGCCGCGAGTGCGGCCAATAAATTTGTAAGCCGTCACGGCGACGATTATCGCTCCGAGCAGAACAAGACCATGATCCTTTACGAGGCTACTGGCTCCGATAACAAACTGGGTAACCGCTGGTAGCGGTTTGTCACCAAGCATGTCGTGAAAGATCGCCTCGAATTTCGGCACAATGAAGACAAGAAGAAAAGCCATGATGCCCACTGCCATAGTCATCACAATGATCGGGTAGACCATCGCCGACACGACCTTGTTCTTGACCTTCGCAGCTTTCTCTTGGAATTCCGAAAGCCGAGTGAGCACCAACTCGAGGACGCCGCCGACCTCGCCGGCTTTGACCATGTTAACGTACAAATTGTTAAAGATCCGCGGGTGCAGCGCCAGCCCGTCCGAAAATGTGTTACCGCTCTGGACCGAGTCAGCGAGCTTGTTGATGGTGTTCTTCAAAACTTTATCCCGCTCCTGTTTCGCCAAGACCGTTAAGCTCCGCAGCAGTGGTAATCCGGAATCAATCAGCGTCGCCAATTGACGCGTGAAAATCATCAGGATTTTTGACTTAATCTTCGTGCGCTTGAAAAGAACAATTCCGGTCTTCGCGCGTGGTTTCGTCGCGCGCACCATCTTCGCCGCCTGGCGCCGGGCTGCTTTGTCGTCGGGGCGGGCTACAGCCTCCTCGTAGACACTCGTTGGAAAATACCCAGCCTGACGCAATCGGCCGATTGCGTCATTGGTCGAAGCGGCTTCAACCAACCCAGTCGCTTCTTGTCCCCGAGAATCGAGAGCTACGTAGTTATAACGCGCCATGGCGAGCGATTTTAGTTAACTCGGGACGCTGTGTCGAGCACTAGGATTCCACGATCCGACAAACTGACGAAATGCGAATGTCGAATGACAAAGCGCCCAGGAAGGGAAAAGCGACGTCTGTTGTTTCATCATTTGGTGATTTTGGCTTCCTTCGGCCTTTTTTTGTCATTACTGCTTCGTCATTTCCTCATGTGTATCTGACCACTTCCTCGACGGTGGTGTCGCCAGCGAAGATGCTGCGCAAGCCGTCCTGGCGTAGTGTTACCATTCCAAGCTCCACAGCCTTTTGCTTTAAGGTAACCGTTGGTGCGCGTTCATTGATCAGCTCACGAATCGGGTCGGTGAGTCTCAACAGCTCGTAGATTCCCTTTCGTCCTTTGTAACCGGTGTTGTTACAAGCGTCACAACCTTTGCCATAAAAGAATTGTTTGTCGCCGATGTCCTGCCGCGAGATTCCCAGCTCAGCAAGTAACGTCTCGCTCGGTGTGTAAGTCGTGCGACACTGTCGGCAGATGCTGCGCAGTAAACGCTGAGCGAGGACTGCCTCGAGCGTGGATGAGATTAGAAACGGCTCTACACCCATGTCGATCAAGCGTGTGATTGCTCCGGGCGCGTCGTTTGTATGGAGCGTAGTGAAAACAAGGTGCCCGGTGAGAGACGCTTGGATTGCAATTTGCGCGGTCTCAAGATCGCGTGTCTCGCCGACCATTATGCGATCCGGGTCCTGGCGCAGAAACGACCGCAAGACACGCGCAAACGTCAGACCGATAGCATCGTTCACCGGTACTTGTACGATCCCTTCCAGATCGTATTCGACCGGTTCTTCTGCAGTCAGGAGCTTCGAATCAATCGTATTGACCTTACGCAGGCAGGAGTAAAGCGTCGTTGTCTTCCCCGAACCGGTCGGTCCGGTCGCAATGAAGATGCCATTCGGACGCTCGATAATTTCCAGCAGAAAATTGTAGATGTAATCGGGCATTCCAAGTGCTTCGAGGTCCAGATTTACGATGCTGCGATCAAGAACCCGCAGCACGAGGCTCTCGCCGAATTGAGTTGGCAATGTTGAAACTCGAAGATCGACGTTGCGCCCGGCGATATGCTTCTGAATGCGACCATCCTGTGGCAAACGTCTTTCTGCAATATTCATACTTGCCATCACTTTCAGCCGCGAGATGACCGGCAGAGCAAGATGACGCGGCGGTGGCGACATTTCGTAGAGCGCGCCATCAACGCGATAGCGGATTTTGAACTCATTTTCGAATGGCTCGAAATGAATGTCGCTCGCGCGGTCCTGGATCGCCTGGTAAAGAATGAGATCGACAAAGCGAATGATCGGAGTTGCGTTTGCTTCGGCTTCAACTGCCGCTTCGCCGTTTCCGTCGCGTCCGCCTGAGACGGACAAAAGCTCGCCAGCTTGGCCGAGTTGCTTGAGAACTTCGTCCATGCTCGTCGTATCGGTGCCGTAATGCTGTTTGATCAGGTCTTCGATTTGATCTGAGGGCGAAACGACGACGTGGATGTCTTTACCGAGCGCAAAGCGAAGATCCTCCGCAGCGTGGAGATCGAACGGATCAACGAGGGCGACTCGCAAAGTGGTTCCGCTCATCTCAACGGGAAGAGCACCGTGTAACCGAGCCAGGCCGCTGGGAATGAGCCGCAAAATCTCCGCCGGGATATCACGCTCGGTTAGATCGATCAAATCGGTGCCGAGCCCGTTGGCAATTGTCTGATAAAATCCCTGCTCGTCGATGAAGCCGCCATCGATCATCGCCTGAGCAACGGTCTTTCCGTTCAGTTCTACTTCGCTCAGGACGTCTTCCGCTTGTGAAGACTCGAGCACGCGCTGCTCGATAAAAAATTCGGTTAACTGCTTTTCCTTCATGTTCGTCAGCTTACGTCCCCGACTGTGATGGAGATGACTTCTTCCGCAGAGGTGAGGCCAGCGAGCACCTTGCGGACCCCGTCTTCGCGAAGCGTCCGCATGCCAAGTTCACGCGCTCGTTGCCGCAGCAACAAAGTCGGGCTGCGTTTGTTGATCATGTGGCGCACATCGTCGTTGATCACAAAAATCTCGAAGATACCAATTCGACCCTTGTAACCGATTTGCCGGCATCGCTCGCACCCTACTGGCTTCATTACTTGAGCCTCGGAGAGCTGACCGGGCTCGATTCGTAATGCGCGCAATTCGGTCTCGCTGAGTTCCCCTGGTTGTTTGCAGTGTGCACATAATCGGCGGACAAGCCTTTGCGCCATGATCGCTCGCACAGAGGAAGCCACCAGAAATGGCTGAACACCAAGATCGGCCAAGCGCGCCACGGCAGAAGGGGCATCATTGGTGTGCAGCGTACTGAAGACGAGGTGACCAGTGAGACTCGCGTTCGTAGCAATGCTCGCTGTCTCGAGGTCTCGAATTTCACCAATCATGATGATGTTCGGCGCCTGGCGCAGAATGGAGCGCAAGGCCGCCGGAAAACTCATCCCGATCTCACTATTCACCTGCACCTGGTTGATGCCCGTCATTTGATACTCGACCGGCTCTTCCACCGTGATAATTTTGCGGTCGGGCTTGTTGATGTAGTTGAGGCAGGAGTAGAGAGTGGTTGTCTTTCCGGAGCCGGTAGGGCCGGTGACGAGTAGAATGCCGTCCGGCAGTTTGATCAGGCGTTCGAACATTTCCTGGTCGTCTGACAAAAATCCAAGCTCCGGCAAGCCAAGCTTTAGACTGGATTTATCCAGCAGCCGCATCACTACGCCTTCACCGTGATTGGTAGGAATCGTTGACACCCGAAGATCGATTGGCTTCTTTTTGATTTTAACCTGGATCCGGCCGTCCTGTGGCAGGCGTTTCTCGGCAATGCTCATTGAACCAGTCATAATTTTGAGGCGGCTGATGATTGCGGATTGCAAACGTTTCGGTGGCGCTTGCATCTCTTGCAAAACGCCATCGATTCTGAAGCGAACGCGAAACTTCTTGTCCAGCGGTTCAAGATGAATATCGCTTGCGCCTGCGCGGTGCGCCTCGATCAGCAACATGGAGACAAGCCGGATAATTGGCGCATCGGCTTCATCGACTGCGGTCGCTTCCGAACCATCGCCAATTTCCAATCCGAGATCGATGTCTGCTCCGATTTTTTTCTGCAGGACGTCGGCTGCTTCGTCCGCCGTCCCGTAGTATTTGATCAGTGCTTCACGAATTTTCTGGGGGCTGGTGCACACCAGTTCCAACTCGCGTTGCAGGAGAAAACTCAGGCTGTCGATCGTATCGATATCGAGTGGATTACCGACCGCCACCACCAGGCCGGTCTCGCCGAAGGCGACCGGGATCACTTTGAACCGACGCGCGTCTTCGCCCCGGATTTGATTGATGATTTGTGGCGGAATCACCATGGAAGAGATGTCGATCCAATCCATATGCGCTTGCGCTGCCAGGGTGCGCGAGACCTCCACGTCGGAGACAACTCCGTCGTTGATTAGAATATCGACTACGCCAGGTTCGCCGTTTAGAAGTGACCGCGCGCTGTCGATCTGCGGACGCGTGATGAGTCCACCTTCTTCGAGGACCTTTAGCACGTACTCTTCGTTGTGTTGCACCTGGGAAGAATGCTGGAGCGCGCGCAGTTTACTGCAAAAACGCTAAATTTCCAGCGGCAGCGGATGTGGGGCGCATCGCGCGGCGATGTCCATATCAACGTGGAGATTATTCCACGGTCACACTCTTTGCGAGATTGCGTGGTTTATCGACATCGCGGCCCAGCTGAACTGCCAGGTGATAAGCGAGAAGTTGAAGCGGGACGACAGCAAGAATGGGCATTACGTACTCGGGCACTTCCGGCAGCACGATTATTTCATTGGCAATTTCTTTGAGGCGCTTCGGGCCGTTTCCGCTGGTCACCGCAATGACGGGCCCCTTGCGAGCCTTAACCTGTTCGATGTTGTTCAGGTTTTTGGAGAAAACTGAGTCATCAGGCGCGATAAATACGGAGGGCAGATTAGGACGAATCAGCGCAATGATGCCATGCTTGAGCTCGGCACTGGGGTGCCCCTCCGCAAACAGATAGGTGATCTCCTTCATCTTCAGCGCGCCTTCAAGCGCGACGGGGAAGTTGAATTGCCGGCCAAAGAAAAGGATGCCGTTTGCATCGGCATATTTTTTGGCGACTGCCTTAATTTGGTCGCTGAGATCCAGAACCGTTTCGATCTGGCCGGGCAACGCTTCAAGCGCTTCAATCACGCGGCTTCCATCCGTTGCGGAAAGATTTCGCATCCGACCAAAGAGCAACCCAAGGAGCGTAAGAATGACAAGTTGCGACGTAAAAGATTTCGTAGCAGCGACGCCGATTTCCGGTCCTGCGTGCATATAAACTCCTCCATCGCTCTCGCGGGCGATCGTGCTCGCGACGTTGTTACAAATTCCCAAAGTGCGAAAGCCTTTGCGCCGGCTTTCGCGCAGGGCTCCGAGTGTATCCGCGGTTTCGCCGCTCTGGCTGATCGCAAAGACCAGCGTCTCAGGAGTCATTGGTGTATTACGATGACGAAACTCACTCGCGTATTCGACTTCGGTTGGAATGTTCGCAAGTCGCTCGATCAAATATTCACCGACAATGCCGGCATGAAGCGCGGTGCCACAACCTGTAAGGACGATACGGCCGACATCGCGAAGCTCGGGAGGCGTCATGTTCAAGCCGCCCAGCTTTGCCGTGCATTCATCCGGGTCGAGACGGCCACGCATCGCGTCGCGTACCGTGTTTGGTTGCTCAAAGATTTCTTTGAGCATGTAATGGGGATAATCCCCTTTTCCGATATCTTCGGCGGTAAATTCGACTTTACTGACAGGATGCTCGCTGCTGTCTCCAGCGAGCGAAGTGATCTCGAATTTGTCGCTTCCCGCAGCGACTACGTCGAAATCATTTAGATAAACAGCGTCACGGGTGTAAGCGACGATTGCACTGACGTCGCTGGCCAGAAAATTTTCGCCGTTGCCTACTCCAAGCACGAGTGGACTTCCACGCCGTGCGCCGATCATGAAATCCGGCACGTCAGCATGGACCAAAGTAATACCATATGTGCCGATTACCTGGCGAAGCGCGGCGCGAACGGCCGTAAGCAGTCGGGCCTTTTTTTCGGGAACATCCACCGTGCTGGCGCACGATTCGTCATAGAGTTTGCCTATCAGATGCGCGAGCACTTCGGTGTCGGTTTCGGAGCGAAACTTTGTATCACCGTTTCGGATCAGCTCATCTTTGAGCGTCTGATAATTTTCTATAACGCCGTTGTGGACCAGTGCCAGTTTGCCGCTGGCATCGAAGTGTGGATGCGCGTTTTGGTCGGTGACTTTGCCGTGCGTCGCCCAGCGTGTGTGACTGACCCCGAGCGAACCTGAGACCGGTTGCTTTCTCATTAGCCTTGCGAGAGCTGCGATGCGTCCGGCGCATTTTCGCGTTTCCAGACGCCCCCCGTCTAAAATGGCGATGCCGGCTGAGTCGTAGCCTCGATATTCAAGGCGACGCAGTCCGTCGAGCAAAATGGGCGCGGCTTGAGCGCGCCCAACGTAGCCAACAATTCCACACATGTTTTTTGGAGTGTAGCGGCGGCTGTCCTCAGCCGCAAGAAACAGACACTTTCGCTTACACCCTTCGTGAAAAACTCGAGGCGCCGGCGTCGCCTTGGCTCCGCAGTAAAAAAGTTACCGCAAAAAAGCAGTCGCTGAGTTATTGATTGGTAAAAATGCAACACCAGCCGCAGCGCGATTTGTTTCCAAAAAATCCCAGCGCAGAAGCGTTCGGGGCGTTGCCGCCCGGCACAACCCAGCGAACGCTTGCCATCATTATGGGCGGTGGCGCCGGCTCCCGTTTGTTCCCATTGACGAAGGACCGCGCCAAACCTGCCGTACCGCTCGGTGGCAAATATCGCATTGTCGATATCCCCATCAGCAATTGTCTGAATTCCGGGCTGCGCTCGATCTATGTGCTGACCCAGTTCAACAGCATGTCGCTGAATCGGCATATTCAAGACAGCTACAAGTTCGACAATTTCTCGCGAAGCTTTGTGGACATTCTCGCCGCTCAACAAACGCCAACCGGCTCGCAGTGGTATCAGGGAACTGCTGACGCTGTCCGGCAAAACATGCGCTATTTCCTTGAGCGTCCGTTTGATTATTACCTGGTCCTAAGCGGCGACCAGCTTTACCGGATGGATTTTCGTGCGCTGCTGCATCAGCACATCCGGCTTGGCGCAGACATCACTTTGGCCACTAAACCGGTAGCGCTGCATCAGGTTTCTGAGTTCGGCATCATGCAGAGTGGTGTTGATCGCCGAATCACGCGTTTCGTCGAGAAGCCGACCGATGAAGCAGTCTTACAGGAAATGAAGATGAGCCGGGCGCTTCTCAGCGCCATCGGCTCCGACGAAGACGAAGAATTGTTCCAGGCCTCGATGGGAATTTACGTCTTCAATCGCGACGTGCTCATCCAATCGTTGCGGAACGAACTGGTCGATTTCGGAAAACATATTATCCCGCAATCGATCAAAGACCGGCATGTCAGCGCATTTATTTTTGAGGGTTATTGGGAAGACATCGGAACAATCCGCGCTTTCTACGAGGCGAATCTGGATCTCACAGATGTAGTGCCCGAGTACAGTTTCTTTGAGCCCGAGTCTCCGATTTACACGCATCCGCGCTTTTTGCCGGGAAGCAAAATCAATGGCGCCACCCTGCGACAGGCGATCATTTCGGATGGATGCATCATCTCGGATGCGCATCTGGAACGATGTGTGGTGGGAATACGCAGCGTTATTCACAGCGGCGCGACTATCCGGAACAGCATTGTGATGGGCGCGGATTATTTTGAATTAGGACGAACTGATTCGTCACAGCTGCCCCTGGGTATTGGACGCAATTGTGTGATCGATCGCGCCATCATCGACAAAAATGCTCGCATCGCCGATGGCGTTGTGATTACGCCGGAAGGTAAACCGCCAAATTTGGATGCGGAAAATTACTTTATCCGCGACGGCATTGTCGTGATACCCAAAAACGCAGTCATTCCAGCCGGTTTCTGGATTTGATCGGTTTTGTTGCAGCCCGGGGTTGATGACCCCAGAACGGCGCTTTTTGTTCCTCACTGCCGCAGTCAACGCCCGCGGCTACCGTCTATCTGTCATCCCCGCAAACTGCCCAGTGGTTTCCCATTTTTCCTGCTTATTCCACGGGATCTGCGAGTCGTGACGATCATTCGGATCACTGACTAGTGCGGTTTCCTTCTGTGTCGCGCATGAGGACATGCCTATCACGAACGCACACAGCAGAACAGGGACGACAATTGTTCCAAGATTACGGATTTGTGCCAGCATAAATTACGTTGTCTCCGGATTGAATTTGAGCGCCGCGCGCCAAACTACCGGTGATGATATCGCCGATTGCGGTCGCCGGTTCAACTGAAGAAATGCGAATTTTTCCGACTAACGCTCCATCCCGCAGAACAAGCATCTCCGCATTCGACTCGACTCCATGACGAGTGCCGAGATTCAATACTACGAAGTTGTACGCCTGATTGACTGCAAGGATCGTCCCGCGCAAACCTGTTCGGCGGGGGGCAGTCTCGCGGACAGATTCCCGCCGTTTCTTTCCTTCCTTCGGCTGATCTGCGCGATTCTGGACGTCCTGGAGTTTCTCGGAAAGAAAAGCCTTTTCTTTTTCCGCGCTGTCCAATTGCTGGCGAAGATCATCGACTTGCGACTGCAAATCCGCGGCGGGCGCTGTGGCGGAGTTGTCAGCCGGCGAAGCATTTGGTTTTTTTTCCGCTTCTTGCACAGGCGTGTGCAAAGAAGCGATCTCTTTCTGGTTCTCGTCCAATTTGGTCTGCAGATCGGCCTTCTCTTTCTGTATTTGGGCGAGCTCTGCTTCTGCTTTTGCGGCTCTGTTTTCCGCTTGTGCGACTTTACCCTGGTCTTGTACGGCGGCACCGGCCGACGGATTCAGTTTCTCGCGTATGCCGCGTTCGGCTGTATCGCGCGCAGCCTGTGGAGTCGCAAGATTTGCGCGAAGCGTTTTCATTTTTTGGGTGTTTAAAAACCCAAAAAATGCGGCCAATACGAGCAGCAAAATGGCAAAGCCGGCCACGCCTTTCGGTGTGACCGCTGTAACCGCGGATTCCCGGTGCGTCATAGGAGAGTGTGAGGAGTGAGGCTTTTTTAAACGAAGCACGCAGAAACGCAATCCTGATTTCGCGTCGAAGGTTGGGGTGCAAAATGATCTGAGTTCAATCAGATTGCGTTTGTCATTGTTTCAACCGATAGACATCCCGTGGGACAACAGCACCGTGTACGATCCAAACGCAAGCGACGTAGAGCCTATCTGGAGCGCAAGAAAGCAGCGCCGCGAGCCAGCGCCATGCAACCAGCATCAGGCAAGCAGCGGGCAAAGAGGGAACCCGACGCGGAAAAGTAAATTCGACTCGATCGCTGTCTGCTGACATGGGTCGGTGCTTTCCATGCAGAGACATCGCAATGCCGAACCGAGCCCGTTATCTGATTGTCGATGGACACAGCGTTATTTTTGCATGGCCTGAATTGCGCAAGCTCCAAGCGCGGCGGTCGTCGCTGGCGCGCGAAGCGCTGATCAAGCGCTTGCGAGATTATCAAGATTGGACCGGTGTGCGTGTAGTAGTCGTCTTTGATGGCAAAGGAAGAAAGATAGAGGCGACTTCACACCCGGCTGACGTCCAAGTCTTTTATTCCCGCACAGGGCAGACAGCCGACGCTATCGTCGAGCGACTCGCAAGCAAATACGCGAAACGGTTCGAGCTGATGGTCGCCACTTCCGATTCCCTGGAAGCAGAAACGGTCCAGGCGTGCGGCGCAGAGTGGATTTCCTCTGAAGCGCTTCGCGGGCTTCTTTCGAGTGTGCTGCGAGGTTAGGATCCTAGTTTCTTCTCAATCTCTTTTACTCGTGCAAAGAGTTTTCCCAGTCCGCGGATCCAGGCAATCTGTTGCTTCACTTCGTCAATCGGGCCCGCGGGATAACCGAACCACACACCGCCTGGAATGCTCTTGGAGACGCCGCTCTGCGCACCAATGATGCTGCCGTCCGCGATCTCGACATGGCCGACAATGCCTACCTGTCCCGCCATTGTGACGCGCTCGCCGACACGCGTACTGCCTGAGATTCCAGTCTGCGCCACGATCACGGAATTTTTTCCGATGACGACGTTGTGCGCGATTTGCACAAGGTTGTCGATCTTCACACCTTGTTGAATCCAGGTCCGACCAAACCGGGCGCGATCAATGGTCGTGTTCGCGCCGATCTCGACGTCGTCGTCGATCTGCACGATTCCGAGCTGCTGAATCTTCTGCTGTCGGCCATCAACCATTTCAAAGCCGAAGCCGTCCGCACCAATGACGGCACCGCTGTGAATGATTACCCGCAAACCAATCCGGCTGCGCTCGCGAACGGTCACGAGCGGATAAATCACGCATGCCGACCCGATTGTTGTTTCATGTCCAATGTAACTTCCAGCGCCAATAATTGTGTCATCGCCGATTTGGGAACCGTCTTCGATGACCGCATGAGGCTGGATTGATACACGTTCTCCCAGGCGAACGCCTGATCCGACAATCGCGCTCGGATGAATGCCCGGAGCATAGGTGATCGGTTTAGGTGCAAATTTGAGCACAACTTCCTCGAACGCCTTGGTAGGATTTGAGACGCGAACCTGGGCGGGCGCCAGCGGTTCGGCGAAATCGGGCGGAACGAAAACAGCTGAAGCCCGCGTCTTGCGCAACAGTCCGATATACTTTCGGTTGCCGAAAAAACTGATCTCTCCGCTAGTCGCTTCTGCCAGCGATGCAGCCCCGGTGATCTTCAGCTTTGGATCGCCAACCAATTCGCCGCCAGACATGCTGGCCAGTTCTTGAAGAGTGTAGGACATGGAAAAATTAAATCGCCAAACAGTTGAACCGTTGCCATCTTCGCCAAGGTTACGGCGGCCAGGCAAGGATTGAAAAAATCACGATGCCTTTGGATTCTTGGGCCAGCGCGGCGGACGCTTGTCAATGAATGCCTGAACGCCTTCGAGCGCAGTTTCATCCATCATATTGCAGGCCATGGTCCGCGCCGCCGCTTCATAGGCTGGCGCAATGCCCAGTTCAATTTGCCGGTAAAAGAATTCCTTTCCTATCGCCACAGCGACACGCGGTTTCGCAACGATTGCCGCAACGAGTTTCTCAACTTCGGCGTCGAGCTGTTCCGGTTCCGCTACGCGGTTAATCAACCCGTGCACTTTTGCTTCGTCGGCGCTGATAAATTCGCCTGTTACGAGCATCTGGAACGCCGCCTTACGCAAAAGATTGCGCGAGAGCGCCACGCCCGGTGCCGAGCAAAAAAGACCGAGGTTAACTCCGCTGACCGCGAACTTTGCAGTGCTTGCCGCTACGGCTAGATCGCACATCGCAACCAATTGGCAGCCTGCCGCGGTGGCGACGCCTTGAACACGAGCAATCACCGGCACAGGCAATCGCTGGATGCCAAGCATCATTTCGGAACATTGGCTGAAGAGCCGCTCGTAGTAATCAAGCGATGGCTTTGCCCGCATCTCTTTGAGATCGTGTCCTGCACAGAACGCTTTGCCCTCCGCCGCAAGAACGACTACTCGCACTGACTCGTCTTCGGCTATCGCCTCGAATTCACGCTGTAGTTCCGCAAGAATTGCCTCCGACAAGGCATTGAACGCGTGCGGTCGGTTTAGCGTCAGCGTGACCACGCCGCGCTCGTCCTGTCTGCGTAAGACAACAGGTTCCTCGCGCTCCAGCGGTTTCGCTGTCGGTGAAGGTGCGATTGATACTAAAGGAGCTTTCATGGGTTTAGACGCTCAAACGCTACTGCTGAAATTCCAAATCTGAAATCCGAAAAATTTAGTTTCCGTTTGCAGCGACTGGCAACATCATCTGGCGAGCTTCGAAGACGGCAAACAATGCTGCAGTCTTAATCGATTAGATTGACTATTCTGATTTATGAAGATCGTCGCGATCGCTAATCAAAAAGGCGGTGTGGGCAAAACCACAACGGCTGTAAATCTCGGTGCGGCGCTGGCTGAAATAGGTCATCGCATTTTGATTATCGATCTTGATCCACAAGCGAACGCTACCAGCTCGTTCGGGCTGCAAGCAGTAGAGCAGACCAGTCTTTATGAGCCATTACTCGGCGACGCCTCGATTACCGAAAGAATTTTTCCCACCGAACGCGAAGGACTGTTCATTGTGCCTTCCGATCTCGATCTGGCGGGTGCCGAGGTCGAGATTGCGCGGATGCCGAGTCATCTCACGCGTCTGGCGGAAACGCTCCAGCCGCTGCACGCAGACGCCACATTTGATTTTGTCCTGCTGGATTGTCCCCCGTCGCTTGGAATCCTGATGACCAACGCACTCGCGGCCGCCGACGAGCTCTTGACCCCAATACAGTGTGAGTATTTCGCGCTGGAAGGGCTGGTCAAAATTGTTCGACTGATCGAGCAGGTGCGCGACTCAGGCGCGAACAAGCGCCTCGAACTTGGCGGTATCGTGATGACGATGTTTGACGCCCGGACAAATCTTAGCGAGCAGGTGGTTGCCGAGGTGCGCCAGCATTTCGGCGAGCGTGTTTATCAGACTGTGATTCCGCGAAGTGTGCGCTTGAGCGAGGCGCCGAGCTTTGGGAAATCGATTCTGGAATATGCTCCGAGTGGAGCGGCCGCCCAAGCCTATCGCGCACTCGCGCGCGAGTTCATCCACCGCCGCGCTCCACAAGCCATTGCTCGCGAGACAACCCAAACACAGTCGTCGGAAAGCCTCGAAACGTAATTTCCTTTTCCGGCGCCATTCCAATTTTCTCCGCCACACGACGCGAGGGAATGTTTTCCGGATGAATCAACGAAATCACTCGTGGCAATTTTAGATCGAGAAACGCGTAATCGCGCACGGCGCACGCGGCTTCTGTGATCAGACCACGGTTCCAATATGCGGGATCCAGCCGGTAACCGATTTCGACCTCTTCTGGCACTTCCGGGTGATGGAGAAAACCGCAATAACCAAGGAGATTCTTATTCTCGCGAATGACAACCGCAAACTGCGAAGGCAAACCAGCCTGGTTCCAGGAGAGGAATTTCTGCAGTACGGTCTGCGTTTGCTCGCGCGTGTATGGGCCGAGCGAAAAGCGCATGAAATCGCGGTTGGCCATTAGTTCGGCGAGCTGTCCGATGTCTTCGCGTTGGAATGGGCGCAGAACTAGTCGGGCCGTTTCCAGAATCATTTGGTTAAACAAACACAAATTCTAAGGCAGTTGCGATTCATAATCGAAAGATGGCGACGGGCACTGAAGAATACGCGCGCCCAGCGCAACCGCCGGACACATCAAGCTTGGCCGGGCTGCGGGACGCGGCGCGCGAATGTAAAGCGTGTCATCTCTACAAGCGGGCTACACAAACCGTGTTTGGCGAAGGCCCGAAAGACGCGCTGATCATGCTGGTCGGCGAACAGCCGGGCGATTACGAAGATCGGGAGGGTAAACCTTTCGTTGGACCCGCTGGAAAGATCATGGATCGAGCGCTCGAAGAAGCGGGAATTAATCGCAAGGAAGTTTACGTTACGAACGCGGTGAAACACTTCAAATGGGAGCCCCGCGAGAAGCGCCGGATTCATCAGAAACCAAATTCGCGCAAAATCGCAGCCTGCCGGCCGTGGCTGGAAGCGGAGCTGCGCCTTGTAAAGCCAAGGCTGCTGGTGTGTCTCGGCGCGACGGCAGCGCAAGCGGTTTTCGGTCCATCATTCCGTGTTACTCGCGAACGCGGCAAGGTATTATCATCGAAACTTGCGCCGAGAACCCTCGCCACGGTGCATCCATCGTCTCTTCTTCGACAACCGGACGAGGAATCGCGGCAACGTGAGTATGAGCGGTTCGTAGTGGATCTGCGCACGGCACGAAGGGCAGCCAGCAAAGAATAAGTTAATGGTAGGGAGAGGCGGCTCCTACCTCATTCGACCGTCAACGCATCACGCGTTTCATATTCCGCTGCAAACGCCTTGCGAAACTGATCGAATGTTCCGTTTTCGATTTCAGCGCGCGCCTGATTCATTAGGTTCAAATAAAAATGCAAGTTATGCAGCGTGATCAAGCGAAGGCCAAGAATTTCTTCTGCCTTGATGAGATGTCGAATGTATCCGCGCGTAAATTCGCGGCAGGTATCGCACGCGCAGTTTTCTTCGATCGGATTCTTGTCCAGAATGAATTCGGCGTTTTTTAAATTGATCGTGCCCGCCGCTGTGAATGCTGTTCCATTTCGCGCCAGGCGCGTCGGCAACACGCAATCGAACATGTCCATCCCGCGCGCGATCAACTCCAGCAGTTGCGGCGGCGTGCCAAGTCCCATCGCGTAACGTGGTTTATTCCCGGGCAAGAATGGCTCCGCCCATTCGACGGCTCGCATCATTTCCTCCTCTGGCTCGCCCACGCTAACGCCGCCAATGGCGTAACCAGCGAAATCAAGATCCACAATCGCTTGCGCGCTTTCCTTGCGCAGATCTTCAAACGTCCCGCCTTGAACGATGCCGAAAAGCATCGAATCGGCGAGTCGCCGAGTCGCCGAGTCGCCGAGTTCCGGTTTCGCCATTTCGCCTTTTCGCTGTTTCCACTCCCGGCATCGCTTCGCCCAGCGCGTTGTCATCTCCGCGCTTTTGGCTGCGTAATCGTATTCACACGGATACGGAACGCACTCGTCGAGCGCCATTGCGATATCGCTGCCGAGCAACGTCTGAATTTCCATGGCGATCTCGGGTGAGATGAATGCTCGCGCGCCATCGATGTGATTTTGAAATTCGACGCCTTCCTCCGTGATTTTCCGCAATTTTGCCAACGAAAAAATCTGGTAACCACCGCTATCCGTCAGAATGGGGCCATCCCAGTTCATAAAGTTGTGCAAGCCGCCAAAATGTTTGAGCACATCGAGTCCCGGCCTAACGAATAGATGGTACGTATTTCCCAGAACGATTTGCGCATTCAGTTCATGGAGCTCCCGCGGACTGACGCCTTTCACCGAGCCTTGTGTTCCTACGGGCATGAACGCCGGCGTATCGATCCCGCCATGCGCAGTCGTTAGGCGCCCACGCCGCGCATTCGAATGTCTATCGGTAGCTAAACGTTCGAAGCTTTGCTGCATCTCAATCAGAGATTGCTCGACTCCGTTCGGAATGACAAACGGAGTATAAAATATTTTTTGCAGACCGCATTTTTCCCTCTATATTCGGGGCTCACCGCATCAGGCGCGTGAGAGAGTTTGCTGCGCGGCCTGAGCGGGTTTTTTGTCGCCCCGGGCATGACGCTTTTGGCGGCGCTTTGTTTTTGAAATTTGGAAGATGCCCACGATTAATCAACTGATCCGTAAAGGACGCCGAAAGATATCGGTGAAGTCGAAGTCACCTGCGCTGGCCGATTGTCCGCAGCGGCGCGGCGTATGCGTGCAGGTGATGACGCGCACACCTAAGAAGCCGAATTCTGCGCTGCGCAAGGTGGCAAAAGTGCGGTTGACGAACGGCCAGGAAGTGATTGCCTACATTCCGGGCGAAGGGCATAATTTACAGGAGCACTCGATCGTGCTTGTACGCGGGGGACGCGTGAAGGATTTGCCGGGTGTCCGCTATCACATTGTGCGCGGAACGCTCGACGCGCTGGGCGTGGATGGACGCCGACGCAGCCGCTCCAAATACGGGGCGAAGCGTCCGAAGGCTGGTGGTGGCGGAGGCGCAGCGAAGGAAGCCGCCGCCGAGAAGAAATAATATTGGATAGGAAGACCGACAATGTCGCGACGGAAAAGAGTTTACAAAAAAGAGGAGCGCGTCGATTCCCGCTATGGGAGTCCGGCGGTGGAGCGCCTCATTACCACGGTGATGAAGCGCGGCAAGAAATCGCTGGCGGAGCGGATTGTTTACACAGCGATCGACAAATCCCGCGAAGGTTCTGATTCAGTTGATCCGTTGGAAGTGGTAAACAAGGCGGTCGAGAATGTCCGTCCGCGATTGGAAGTAAAATCACGCCGAGTCGGCGGAGCGACTTATCAGGTCCCGATGGAGGTGACGCCGGCGCGACAGATTTCTCTGGCTACTCGGTGGATCGTCCAATACGCGGACAATCGCAAAGGCATGCCCATGGCCGAAGCGCTGGCTCAGGAGATAAAAGATGCCGCGGCAGGTCAGGGGAACGCGATCAAGAAACGCGAAGACACTCATAAAATGGCGCAAGCGAATCGCGCATTTGCGCATTTCCGTTGGTGATGATTATGGCGACGGCGACGATGGAACAGAAAAAGACCCCGGTGAAAAATCCAAATTCGCCGAATCGTAAGTTCCCGCTGGAACGAACGCGGAACATCGGCATCGCAGCGCACATTGACGCCGGCAAGACAACGATTACCGAGCGGGTGCTGTTTTACACCGGCATGATCCACAAGATGGGCGAGGTGCACGAAGGCACGACGGTCACCGACTGGATGGAGCAGGAACGCGAGCGCGGGATCACGATTACCTCTGCTGCGACGACATGCGCCTGGGCGCAACGCAAAGAAGAGGGCGTTTACAAAATTTTCGAAGGGGTCAAAGAGCGGATCAACATTATTGATACGCCGGGACACGTCGATTTCACCGCAGAGGTGGAACGTTCATTGCGCGTGCTGGATGGGGCGATTGCAGTTTTCGATGGTGTGGCCGGCGTGCAGCCGCAATCGGAAACGGTTTGGCGCCAGGCGACCAAGTACAACGTGCCGCGTTTGGCGTTCATTAATAAGATGGACCGGGTCGGCGCGGACTTCGAAATGTCGGTGAAGAGCATCCACAAAAAGCTCGGCGCGAACGCATGGCCGGTTTTGCTGCCTCTGGGCAAAGAAGATCAGCTGCGCGGTCAGCTCGACGTCATCAACAAGAAGGCAATCATTTATTCAGAGAACGATCAGCTCGGATCGACGTATGAAGTTACCGATGTTCCCAAGGAGTATGTTGAGATCGTTGACAAGGCTTACAGCGAACTGGTCGAACAAGTTTCAAATATCGATGACGAGGTTGCTGAGGCCGTCATCCATGAAAAACCGGTCACACCAGAGCTGTTAAAAGCTGGAATTCGCCGGCAAACAATTTCCAACAAATTCGTGCCGGTGATCGGCGGCTCGGCGCTAAAGAACATCGGCATCCAGTATTTGGTCGATGCGGTCGTCGATTATCTCCCGAGTCCACTCGACATTCCGCCGGCAAAGGGTCAGGACCCCGATACTGGCGAGCCGATAGAAGTGCCAACCGATGACAACGGCACCTTTTGTTCGCTGGCCTTTAAACTTTGGAGTGATCCGTTTGTTGGGAAACTCGTTTTTTTCCGTGTTTATTCCGGCACGCTGAGCAAGGGCGACACTGTTTACAATCCACGCACGAACAAACGCGAACGAATTTCGCGGTTGATTCAGATTCAGGCGGATAAACGCGAAGATATACAGACGTGTTACTCCGGTGATATCGGGGCGATCGTTGGCATCAAAAATATTACCACCGGCGACACATTGTGCGATGAAGATCACCCGATCCTTCTTGAACCGCCGTCCTTCCCTGATCCAGTCATTTCGATGGCCATTGAGCCAAAGACAAAATTGGATCAGGAAAAAATGGCGACCGCGCTGCAGCGTCTCGCTGAAGAAGATCCGACTTTCCGTGTGTATACGCACGAAGACACCGGCCAAACAATCATCGCAGGAATGGGCGAGCTACACCTGGAAATCATTCGCGACCGGATGTTCCGCGAATTCAAAGTGGACGCAAACGCGGGCAAGCCTCAGATCGCTTACCGCGAAACAATCACTGCCAGCGCGCATGGCGTCGGCAAGTTGATTAAGCAATCAGGCGGCCGCGGCCAGTACGGACATGTGGAAGTAGACGTGCGTCCGGCGGAGCGCAGCAAAGGTTTGATCGTCGAGAACAAAATCGTGGGCGGAATTATTCCGCGCGAATACATCCCCGCCGTCAAAAAAGGCATCGAGGAAGCGGTGCTTAACGGTGTTCTTGGCGGTTATCCTGTTGTGGATGTTGAAGTCGATATCGTCTACGGTTCGTTTCACGAAGTCGATTCCAGCGAGCTCGCATTCAAAATGGCGGCGATCTTCGCGATGAAAGACGGATTTAGACAGGGGAAACCGATTCTGCTGGAGCCGATCATGAAGGTCGAAAACATCACGCCCGATGAGTTTCAAGGGGACATCTGCGGTGACTTGAGTCGCCGGCGTGGAAGCATTAACAATATCGAGACGCGCGGGCACCTGGCCATCGTTCATGCCGAGGTTCCACTCGCTGAACTGTTCGGCTACGCGACTGCCATTCGTTCGCTTTCGAAGGGTCGCTCCAGTTATTCAATGGAACCGTCGCATTTCCAACCGGTGCCTGCGAACTTGGTTCCGGCCATTCTCGACCAGAAAGAGGCCAAATGAGTAATGGCCAGCGCATCCGGATTCGTCTAAAAGCGTTCGATCACCGCATGCTTGACCAGTCTGCGGTGGAGATCGTGGAAACTGCGAAGCGTACGGGGGCGCGCGTGGCCGGGCCGATCCCGCTACCGACATTAATCGAGAAATTTACCGTGAACCGCTCTCCACACGTTGATAAAAAATCGATGGAACAATTTGAGATTCGCACGCACAAACGGCTTTTGGATATCATTGAGCCGACGGCGAAGACAGTGGATGAATTAAAGAAATTGAATTTGCCTGCGGGCGTTGACATTACGATTAAGATTTAAGCGGAGGCGCTTCTGAAACATTTGCAATCGCACGGTCATGAGCATCGGACTTCTTGGACAAAAAATTGGTATGACCAGCGTTTACGACGCCAAGGGTCGACTCCGCCCCGTGACTGTGATCGCTGTCGGCGATAATGTTTTGCTGCGTCGCTTGACCGAAGAAAACGAGGGCTACTCCGCCGTGCAGGTCGGGTTCGGTGCGCAGAAGGAATCGCGCGTGACCAAACCGTTGCTTGGCGAATTCAAAAAGGCTGGCGTGGAGCCGCAAAAATTCGTGCGCGAGTTTCGTCTCGCAGACGACCTTCCTGAAGGCGAGATCAATCTAGGCGTCACGCAATTTCAAGCGGGCGACTATGTCGATGTGATTGGCCGATCGAAAGGGAAAGGATTTCAGGGTGTGATGAAGAGGCACAATTTTCATGGGCAAGGCGCGGCGCACGGTTCGAAGACGCACCGGCGCATCGGGGCAGTCGGCAATCGTTCTACTCCGGGACGCATTTGGAAAAACCAGGGCATGCCGGGCCATCTCGGCGATGAACGCGTGACCGTGCAGAATCTTCAGGTCATGCAGGTGCGCGAGACTGAAAAAATCATTTTGATTAGCGGCGCGGTTCCGGGAGCGAATGGTAGTTATGTCATTGTCAGACCGGCAATCAAGAATCCCGGCGTGAGAATTGCGGAGCATCAAGCGCACAAAAAAGCAGATAAAGCAGTGGCGGCGAAGAAGCCGGCAATAACCGTTCGATAAGAAATGAGCGCAAAAGTTCTAACCAAAGCCGCTGCCAAGGAAGCCGGGATCGAACTGATCGAAGATGGACACGGCACCCAGGCTGTTCACGACACGATCGTTGCTATGCGAGCTGCGCGTCGTTCCGGTTCGGCCAATACCAAAACGAAAGCAGAAGTGGATCTCTCGGGTGCAAAACCGTGGCGACAAAAAGGGACCGGCCGCGCGCGGGCTGGCTACAAATCGTCGCCCATCTGGCGCGGCGGCGGCGTCGTTTTTGGCCCCAAGCCACGAGATTATTCCAAAAAGATCTCGAAATCCGTGCGGCGTCTCGCCTTTCGAAAAGCGTTGAGCGAGCGAATCAAAGGAGGCGACATTTTGACGATCGATAAATTCGTTGTGCCGGAGCTGAAGACGAAGTCGTTTGCGACGCTGCTGAAAAAACAAACAGACGCCCGGAAGGTTTTATTGGTCTCGGATGCATTCGATCAAAACACGTTGAAGTCAGGACGGAATGTGAAACCGGTGACGTTTGCCACCGCTTCAGATGTAAACACCGAGCAGTTGCTCGCGTTCGAAAAGATTCTTGTTACTCAGAAGGCGTTGGAAAGATTGGCGGAGCGGACTCGCCCGTCTCGAAGTAGCGGATCCACGGAGTAACGCGATGAACGAGCCGCACGAGATTATTCAAACTGCGTCGTTGACTGAAAAGTCAACGCTGATGAGCGAGAAGCAGAACAAATATGTCTTTCGCGTCAGTCCGCGCGCTAACAAAATTCAGATCAAGAACGCAATTGAACGCCTGTTTCAAAAGAAAGTGGTCGATGTGAACACTTGTAATTACGCGGGCAAGGAGAAACGAGTGCGCGGACCTGTGGGACGACGACCGCGTTGGAAGAAAGCGATCGTCACGCTGAAGGAAGGCGAGAAGATCGATCTCATCTAGCTATGGCACTAAAAGAATTTCGTCCATTAACGCCGACGCTGCGTTTCAAGTCGCTGCCAGCTTTCGATGAAATCACAAAGTGGCGGCCTGAGAGGAGGCTGGTTGAGCCGAAGAAAAAAACCGGCGGTCGCAACAGCTACGGGCGGCTCACGTCGCGGCATATCGGCGGCGGACACAAACACAAATATCGCAAGGTTGATTTTAAACGACGCAAACGCGGTGTCTCCGCAGAGGTTGTCGGGATCGAGTACGACCCAAACCGCTCTGCGCGCATCGCTCTGATTAAGTACGCGGATGGCGAACTAAGTTACATTCTCGCGCCAAACGGCCTCCAAGTGGGATCGACGGTCGCCGCCGGGGACGATGTCGCACGCGACCTCGGAAATGCTTTGCCACTGCGCGCGATTCCGTTGGGCACTAATATCCATAATATCGAATTGAGTCCGGGCCGCGGTGGACAGGTTGCGCGGAGCGCGGGGCAACAGGCGACTTTAACAAACATCGAAGGTGGTTACGCACTGGTGAAAATGCCTTCGGGCGAAATTCGGCGCATTCACGAAAACTGCTTCGCGACAATTGGACAGGTAGGAAATGTCGATCACATGAACGTGTCGAGCGGCAAAGCGGGACGTACTCGCTGGCGAGGACGCCGCCCGCACGTACGCGGCATGGCGATGAACCCAATCGATCATCCAATGGGTGGTGGCCAGGGTAAATCAAAAGGCGGCGGCGGACGGCACCACCCGGTCAGTCCCTGGGGACAATTGGCCAAAGGATTTAAGACGCGCAGCAAACATAAGCCGAGTGACCGCTTTATTTTGGAAAGGAGAAAACCGAAGAAGAAGACGTGAGTTCTGGAGGGCGGAGCTCTGCGAGGCCGGTCTTGCCAGCTCGATCCTCTACAAATCACTTGAAAATTATGGCTAGATCGTTAAAGAAAGGACCCTTCGTCGAGTTGCATCTTCTGGAGAAGATCGACAAGATGAACAGCTCGGGCGTAAAGAAACCGATCAAAACGTGGTCGCGGCGCTCGATGGTGACGCCAGATTTTGTCGGTCACACGTTTTTGGTGCATAACGGAAAGACGTTTAATTCCGTTTTCGTTACCGAGAACATGGTCGGTCATAAGCTGGGCGAATTTTCGCCCACGCGCGTGTTTAAGAAACATGGTTCGCATACGGCGAAGGTGACTAAATAATTTAGCTGAAAGTAAGTTTTACTGGGAGTTACGAGTTGATAGAAGTGAGGCGTTGCGTTTTGCCAGGGTGAAACCATCGAGGATCAACTATCGGCTAGCGACTCTTCTGGTAGTGGGTTGCCTTACGCTGGCTCAAGGGCTGGCGGCACAGGGAAATAGTTCTTTGTCAGAATCCAAAACTGAAAACGCGGAAGCGAGTGACACCGCGGTGGCAGGCGTGTTGCCTGCGGCATCGGCGAATTCGCAACCGACACGACTGCCTTCAGAGGTGACTGCGGCGGGTTTGCTTCAGCAAAATGAAGATTTGCAGAGGCAATTATCGATTGCCCAGGAATCGCTGAAGGCGTTGACCAGCAGCCTGGCGGAGTCCAATGCGGAGGCGGAATTGTTTCGCCGCAAGTACTCCGATGTGCAATTACAGATGGAGGCGCTGGGGCTGGCGTCCGCGAACAAAGACCGTGCGAAGCTGGAGCAGCGTTTACTGGCGGCAGTCAGTGATCTTCAACTCGCGCAGAAGGAGCGCGACGAGTATCGCGATCAGATGTTGCGCATGGACGAAGCGGTATTGTGTTACTTGAAAACGTCTCAGAGTGCGGATGCCAAGGCGCGAATGGACGTGGAGACTCAGCTGCGCAGCATAGACAAGCTCGCGACAAAATCCTCGAATGCGCCGGATTTACCGGAACCAAGTTTGATGGACGGGAACGTGATCAGCGTGAAGGATGAATGGTCATTTGTAGTTGGTAACTTTGGCGAAAAACAAGGCGTCAAGGTTGGGATGCCAATGCGGGTAATGCGCGGCGATAAAAGGATCGCCACCCTGCGGGTAATCGACGTGAGACAAAGGATTTGCGGCGCCGTGATTCAGGAAATGGATTCAAAGAAGGACAGAATAAAAGTAGGGGACCGCCTCCAGGTGGATGCGCAACCGGACGTGAGTTTGAAATGAAAAGCCGTTGAAACGCTAAAAGAGTTACAAGTTAGAACAGCTGAAGTCGGGAGTTGCTTTTGTAATGGTGTAACCCTTTTAACTTTTTAACCTCGCGAAGCGATGGAAGTCAGATCGATATACAAGTATGCACGGATTTCGCCGTTTAAGGCGCGCGAAGTCACCCGTGAGATCCAGGGTCTGCCAGTTTCGGCAGCGCTCGATCTGCTTGCTTTTACACCTAAGAAAGCGGCGTTCCTTATCAACAAGACATTGAAAAGTGCGATCGCTAATGCCGAGAACAACGCAAACCTCAAGCCCGAGGGATTGGTGGTAAAAGAAGCGATAGTAGGTGAAGGCCCGACCTTCAAGCGGATCATGGCACGTGCCCGGGGTAGCGCGAGCCAGATTTTGAAGCGGACCAGTCACATTCGAATCGTGCTTACGGACGAGATTAAAGTTGAGACACGCGAGACTAAAAGGGCGAAACAGAAAGCGGAACAGAGGGTCGAGAAGAAGAAGGAAACCGCAGCCGGCGCCGCGACCGGAAAGTCGAAGACTGAGAAACAGCCGCGATCGAAAAAGGCGGCCAGGAAATCGAACAAGTAATTTTGTTATACTGACTTATGGGACAAAAAGTTAATCCAATTGGCTTTCGCCTCGGCGTAAACCGCGACTGGCGCTCGCGCTGGTATGCCTCGCCGCAGGAGCTACCGGCGTTTTTGCACTCCGATTTAGAGATTCGTAATTACGTAAAGAAAAAGCTGCAGTATGCGGCTGTCTCGAAAATTGTGATCGAGCGGGCGTGGAACAGCATCCGGGTAACCATTTTCACTGCCCGCCCGGGAATCGTGATCGGACGCAAAGGTGCCGAGATCGAGAAAATGACAGAAGAGATTTCTAAGATGGCGCAGGGCAAGCAAGTCAAGATCGACATCCAGGAGATCAAGACCCCGGAGCTCGATGCGCAATTGGTGGCGGAGAATGTGGCGCTACAAATCGAGCGGCGGATTGCTTATCGCCGCGCAATGAAGAAAGCCGTGCAGACGGCGATGGATTTTGGCGCCGAAGGAATTCGGCTCCGTTCTTCAGGCCGGCTTAACGGCGCGGAGATTTCGCGCTCGGAATGGTATCGGGAAGGCAAAGTTCCTCTGCACACGCTGCGAACAGCGGTCGATTATGGGTTTGCTGAAGCCAATACCGTTTACGGAAAAATCGGAGTGAAATGTTGGATCTGTAAGAAGGAGGAGCCAGCTCCCCAGCCTGCTTTTCCGCCTCCACCGCCGCCAGCTCCGGCACCAGAGCCGACTGCAGTCTAAGGAGAAATTTTTATGCCGTTGATGCCAAAACGCGTGAAGTATCGAAAGTCCCAGCGAGGCAGCCGCAAGGGAACCGCTTCGCGCAATCTCAAGATCGATTTTGGCGAGTTTGGATTGCAGACACTCGAACGTGCGTGGATCACGAACACGCAATTGGAGGCCGCGCGTGTGGCGCTCACACGCAATATGAAACGCAAAGGCAAGTTGTGGATCCGCATTTTCCCGGACAAATCCGTGACCTCTCGTCCACCGGAAACGCGCATGGGAAAGGGCAAAGGCCAGCCCGAGTACTGGGTCGCCACGGTGCGACCGGGTAACATTTTGTTCGAATTAGACGGCGTGCCGGAATCGGTGGCGCGCGAGTCTTTGCGACTGGCTGCGGATAAATTGCCGGTGCGTACGAAATTTCTCACACGCCACCACGTGAAAGCTGCTTAAGCGTCATGAAAATGAAAGAAATCACCGAGCTGAGCAGCGACGAGTTGCTGACAAAGAGGCGCGATTTACGTCAGGAAAGACTCCACCTGCGTTTGCAACAACAGAGCGGCCAACTGGAACAGCCAAGCAGGTTACGCCTGCTCCGGCGGGATATTGCCCGCATCGAAATGGAGCTATCGCAGCGCGAGAAACAAACTGAAGCGAAGTAACTATGACTGACGAACACCAACCGCAATCTGCTCCCGCGCCTATCACCCGTGGTCCGCGTAAGACGCGCACCGGCGAAGTGGTTTCCAGCGGCATGAATAAGACAATTGTGGTGCGCACGGTGACGCGTGTGCCGCATCCAAAGTTCGGTAAGATCGTGAAACAGATGAAAAAATTCTACGCCCACGACGAGCAGAATGAGGCGAAAACTGGTGACAGGGTCCGCATTATGGAGACCCGGCCGCTCAGTAAACTGAAACGGTGGCGCCTAGTGGAGGTCATCCAGAAATAACTATCGATTTTATGGTACAAATTCGATCCAGATTGGATGTGGCAGACAATAGCGGTGCGCGAATGGCCACGATGATTGGTGTGATTGGCAAAGCCACGCGTTACGCAGGAATCGGCGACGTGATTACTGCAAACGTCAAGGAAGCAAGTGCGAACGGGACAGTGAAGAAGGGCGAAGTGGTACGCGCAGTGCTCGTTCGCACCAAGCAACCGATCCGGCGCGAGGATGGGTCGCTGCTGCGCTTCGATAACAATGCCATCGTGATTATCGATAAAGATTTGAATCCACGCGGCACACGCATTTTTGGACCGGTCGCCCGTGAATTGCGTGAACGGAATTTCATGAAAATCGTCTCGCTTGCCCCGGAAGTCTTATGAACCGCATCAAGTGTCACGTTAAAAAAGGCGATCAAGTCGAGGTCATCTCCGGGAATTTCCGCGGCTCTTCAGGGAGGATTCTGGCGGTGTTTCCGGGAAAACAGCGTGTTGTCGTCGAAGGCGTGCGGATCATTAAGAAACACCTTCGAAAATCCCAGGATAACCCAAGCGGGAAAATCGCCGAACGAGAAGGTCCTATTCATATTTCCAACGTGAAATTGATTGAACGCGAGAAGAAGACTGAGAAAAAGGCGGCGAAGAAATCGAAGAAGGAAAAAGAAGAGCAAAAAGCGGCCTAAGTAACTAGATAACTACAGATGTCTCGACTTCGCTCGACATGACAAACTGAAAATGGAAAACGAATTTCATCGCTATTACAAAGAGAGCGTTATGCCGGCGCTGCAGAAGCTGCATGGTTACAAAAACGTTCATCAGGTTCCCAAGGTCGAAAAAGTGGTGATTAACACTTCCGTTGGCTCGCAATCTGATGTGAAACAGGCGCTGGAAGAAGCGAAAGCGGAGCTTGCGTTGATTACGGGCCAGCGTCCCGTCGAAACACTGGCCAAGAAGAGTATTTCCAACTTCAAATTGCGCAAAGGTCAGGCCATTGGCGCGAAAGTCACCCTGCGCGGAGAGCGCATGTACGAATTCCTCGAACGCTTTATCAAAGCCGCGCTGCCACGCATCCGCGATTTTCGCGGCGTCTCTCCGCGTTGTTTTGATAACCAGGGCAACTATACGCTCGGGGTTTCGGATCAGTCGATTTTTCCAGAGGTTGAGCTGGATAAAATCAAGCGCAATATCGGATTTGATGTTACAATCGTCACCACGGCACGGACCGATGAGGAAGCCAAATCGCTGTTAAGCGAAATGGGAATGCCGTTTAGCGACCGGGCAAGGAAGCCCGCCGCGCAACCCGCCTGATTGTCATGAGCACTGTTACTGATCCTATTGCCGATTTTCTGGCGCGTGTCCGCAACGGAACGCGCGCGCAGAAATCGGAACTGCTAGTGCCGTTCTCGAAGATCAAGGCCGAGATCGCGCGCATCCTGAAGGATGAAGGTTACATTTCCGATTACTCGGTCGACACGAGTGCTGCGCATCCGCGTATCAAGATTACCAACAAAATTGTGAACCGCTCCAGCGCCATTGCGGGGCTGCGTCGTGTGAGCCGCCCAGGATTGCGGCGGTACGTTGCCGCGGATGAAATCCCCAGAGTTCTGGGTGGAATGGGTTTGGCCATTCTTTCTACGTCGCGCGGCGTTTTATCCGGACGCGAGGCGCGGAAGCAAAAGGTGGGTGGCGAGCTACTGGCTTACGTTTGGTGACGATTTAACATTGTAACGATTTAACGAATCACGAACTCATGTCACGAATTGGAAATAAGGCGGTCGAGATTCCCGACAAAGTCAAAGTGAACGTTGACCAAGAAGGAGCCGTTTCAGTGGAGGGACCTAAAGGTAAACTTCACTGGAAGCTCCCGCGTCAAATCCGGGCAAGCGTTGAGGATAATCGCGTCTCCTTGGTACGCGAAGCAGAGTCACGCAGTGTAAAAGCCTTGCATGGGCTTTCGCGCAGCCTCGTGCACAACATGGTGCAGGGTGTGAGCGAGGGATTCACCAAGCAACTCGAGATCGAAGGAGTAGGTTTCAAGGCTGCCGTTCAGGGTGCCACGCTTAACTTGAGCCTCGGTTTCTCGCATCCGGTTCCATTTTCGATTCCGCAAGACATCAAAATCACTGTCGCCGATAATACGAAGATTACAGTTCAAGGCGTAGACAAAAAATTAGTTGGCCAGGTGGCGGCGGACATCCGCCGCTTTTATCCTCCGGAACCGTACAAGGGCAAAGGCGTTCGCTACGCGGGTGAACAGATTCGTCGCAAAGAGGGCAAGACTGTTCAATAAATTATGGCGACGATTCGTAAGGCAGCGCGACAAAGCGTTCATCGAAGGATTAGGAAAAAAGTGGCAGGCACGGCACAACGACCGCGGTTGTCAGTTCATTTCTCTGGCAAACACGTTTATGCTCAGGTGATCGACGACGATGCGGGACGGACGCTGGCAGCTGCATCGACGGCCGAGCGCTCCCTGGTTGGTAAAGATAATGCCGCGGCAAACAAAACCGCGGCGGAACACGTCGGCAAGGCAATCGCGGAACGTTTACTGGCAAAAAAACTCGAGCGAGTCGTTTTTGATCGCGGCGGGTTCCTTTATCACGGAAAAGTGAAGGCATTGGCAGACGCTGCCCGTGCAGGCGGCTTAAAATTCTAATTCATGGCTCAAACAACTTCAGGCAGACGACCGGACATGCGCAGGACAGATAAGGCGCCGGCGGCAAGGGGCGATACGACAGAGAAAGTCGTATTCATCAACCGCTGCGCGAAGGTCGTGAAGGGCGGACGCCGTTTTAGCTTTAGCGCATTGATCGTGGCCGGAGATCACGATGGAAAAGTGGGATGTGGATTTGGCAAGGCCAACGAAGTATCAGAGGCGATCCGGAAGGCCTCTGAAGCCGCGCGCAAAGCCATGGAAAAAGTTTCGTTGAACGAAAACACAATTCCCCACGAAGTGATTGGCGAATACGATGGAGCGCGAGTGCTATTGCGCCCCGCGTCGCCCGGGACCGGAGTTATTGCCGGAGGAGGTGTCCGGGCCGTCGCCGAAGCAGCTGGCATCCGCGACGTGCTGGCCAAGTCGCTCGGATCAAGCAATCACGCCAACGTAGTGAAAGCGACGATCGCTGCGTTGAAGTCACTTCGCCGGCGGGACGAAATCTTTAAAGTGCGTGGAATTCACTTCAGCGATGGAAAAGGTGAGCAACATGATGCGTCTTCATAGTTTACGGCCGCGACCGGGATCGCGACACCGTGTAAAACGCTTGGGCTGCGGTGAAAGCTCCGGTCATGGCAAAACCAGCGGCAAGGGTCATAAAGGGCAAAAGGCGCGGTCGGGCGGAAGCATCCGGCTGGGATTCGAGGGTGGGCAAATGCCCCTGATTCGACGACTGCCAAAGCGAGGGTTTAACAATGCCGCCTTTCATAAGCGATATGCGATTGTTAACCTAGATGATCTCAATGCGTTTAAGGCTGGAACTGCCGTGAACGAACAACTGTTGCGCGAGTCAAAGCTCGTACGAGGTCATTTCGTCGGAATAAAAATTCTTGGTGACGGCGAGTTAAAACACGGGCTGAAGGTGGAAGCCGATAAAATCAGCGCAGCGGCACGGGAAAAAATCGAAAAAGCCGGAGGGACAATTACGCTGCGTGAGAAAGGTGCCGCCGTGACGGCTGGGAGCTCGACGGAGGAACCGTCTGGCGAGACTGCGCAAAAGGCGGTAGCGAAGAAGAAATCGAAGACCTCGGCCAAAGCGAAAAAGAAAGCCTCGCGGGAGAGCTAGCTTCCCGGCGCATAATGTTTCACATTTAGCGGATGGTTTCGGCGTTTCTCAACACGGTCAAGATACCGGAATTGCGCCGGCGCATTTTGTTTACGCTGGCCGTAATCGTGCTTGTGCGTTTAGGAGCGGCGATCACGACTCCGGGAGTTAACCAGGGTGTGTTGCAAGAATGGTTTCGGACTTCACTGAGCCAGCGCACGGGCGGTGGTCTCGCAGCGCTCTTTAACTTGTTCAGTGGTGGCGCGCTGGAGAATTGCGCGGTCTTCTCCCTTGGCATCATGCCTTACATCAGCGCATCAATCATGATGCAGTTGCTGACTGCGGTTATCCCTCAGCTTGGCAGGCTTGCACGCGAAGACGGCGGCCGGCAAAAGATCATGCAGCTAACGCGCTACGCGACAGTAGGGCTGTGCATTTTCCAAGGGTATTTGCTGGCGCTGTCATTTCAGCACCCGGAATCGTACCACACCATGCTGCCAGGGATTA
>DASZGW010000044.1:0-4994 GCA_035938475.1 Candidatus Udaeobacter sp. | reverse complement strand
GGCGATAAAGTTTATGCGCCGCGGCTCGCAAAGGATTTTCCGCGACAAATGTTGCATGCATGGAAGCTTGGATTTCGTCATCCTCGCACTGAGGAATGGAAAAATTTCGAGGCTCCGTTGCCTGACGATTTCGCGGCAGCGATAAAACTGACAATCGAATCTCAACAAGTATGAAGCAGAGAAAACTTGGACGCGGTGGCCTGGTTGTCTCTGCGATTGGTCTTGGTTGCATGGGAATGTCGGAGTTTTATGGTGAACGCGATGATGAGGAGTCCATCGCTACGATTCATCGTGCGCTGGATCTCGGGATCACGTTCTTCGACACGGCCGATATGTACGGGCCGCACACAAACGAGCAACTACTCGGCCGCGCCTTACGCGGACATCGCGAACACGTCGTCATCGCGACAAAATTTGGGATCCTGCGTGATCCGGCCCGGCCGGACTATCGTGGGATTAGCGGAAAGCCAGATTACGTCCACAAAGCCTGCGAAGGAAGTTTGCGCAGATTGGGCTTTGATGTGATCGACCTTTATTATCAGCATCGTGTCGATCCAGACACTCCGATCGAAGAGACCGTTGGCGCCATGGCAGAGCTTGTGCACAAGGGCAAAGTGCGCTTTCTAGGTCTGTCCGAAGCAGGCGCGGAGACGATCCGCCGCGCGCATGCCGTTCATCCGATCACGGCATTACAATCGGAATACTCACTCTGGACACGCGATCCCGAAAAGGAGGCTCTTGGCGTCTGCCGCGAGCTCGGTATCGGTTTGGTACCCTACAGTCCGCTAGGCCGCGGATTTTTGACCGGACAAATCAAGCGCTTCGAAGATCTGCCGGAAGACGATTACCGGCGAACCTCGCCCCGGTTCCAGGGAGAAAATTTCGAGCGCAATCTTGCACTTGTGAAGCGAGTCGAAGAAATCGCTCGCGAGAAAAAATGCGCCCCAGCGCAATTAGCTCTAGCCTGGGTGCTCGCGCAGGGAGACGACATTGTACCCATTCCCGGAACCAAACATCGCGAATATTTGCAGGAAAATGCCGGCGCGCTTGAAGTTGCTCTTACCAACAAAGATCTGGCGCGTATCGATGAAGTCGCTCCTCACGAAGCCGTCGCCGGGGCGCGTTATCCGGATTGGGCGATGGCGACGGTAAACCGCTAAGCGATAAGCGCAAAGGGGAAAGGGCTAATAGAAGGCTGCGTCAGAGTGCGCGCGAAAACTTGGTAATTTTGCGGCTGTCCTCGTCCCAGTCCCACAGCAGTTCATGCACTTTTATATTTTCGAGCAAGGCGAGGCTTTCGAATACTAGAAGCACGGACGCGTCTTCAAATAACGACCGTCGCGAGATCAAGCGCTTTCTTCCAGATCTCAAGATCTTCAAACTGCCAGTGCGGCCTTCGCCTCCCGCGATGGATTCCTTCGCGCTTCGAACCTTGCTCTTTGCTGTTGTCATTTGTGTTCTCTCATAACCAGTTTTTACATCGGTTGGCGCGCGATTTGTAAAGTGCAAAGACGAAAGTGAAAAAGCAGTAAGACGCTCTTGGCGCTTCGCTCTACACTCTTTGCTTCACCCGGCTCGGCGCGGCACCATCGCGCTCGCCAGCATCGTCTGAACGATTTCACCGCCCTGGTTCGTGGTCACATTGCGCAACCGAATGATGCCGTAACCCGGCTTGGAACGCGATGGCCTCAGATCGAGAATCTCCGTTTCAACAGCGAGCACATCACCAGGTCGCACCGCGTTAGGCCACCGCAATTCGTCAACACCAAGCCCGATGGCGCCCTCGGCGAAGTTTAACGTTTGCACAAACAGCCGCATCGTGATGGCGGCCGTGTGCCAGCCACTCGCCACCAATCCCTTGAAAAGTGTTCGCTCTGCAACTTTCCGGTTCAGATGAAACATCTGCGGATCGAACTTGTGGGCGAATTCGATGACCTGCTTCTCGGTGACGTTTAGCGGCTCGGATTTAAACCGGTCGCCGACTTTCATATCGTCGAAGTAATGCTCTTTCATTCTGCTCTCTTTCGCCATTCTAAAAAGGCGAGTCCAATTGATGCGCCATCCTGCGGGATTGAGCAATGCCTAATGTGCGCGGTGACTCCCGTGACCATGGAGTATTGACGATGGCGCGGTAGTCCGCGCTCTCGTTATTCCGTATCGCCACAACGACACAGTTCCGTGGCTTACAACGCTGCGCTGCGCAGTTATAGGACGGGTTCTCCGCTCACTGCGGGCGAGGTAAAAGTGGACTGTGGCAAAGACACGAACTGGCTCTTGTTGGGTTGAGGTCAGCGCCAGAGATTCGGCCAGTAAAACATGCATTAACAATCAACACAAAAGAGGAGGCATTATGAAAAGAACAATTGTTACGCTCGGCTGCTTGCTACTTGCTCCGTTGGCATTCGCGCAGCCGAACTCGACGAATAAGAAACAAACAACCACAGAACCAGTAACAGTAACGGGGGCGGTCATCAAAATGACGACCGAGGAAGGAGCGGCTGCTACTTATCAGCCTATCAGAACGCTCGTTATTCGAGAAGACAACTCGCAAAACGCGGCGCGTTATGTCGTCAACGGATCCGGCCGCGTTCTGAACAAAGCCGGCCAAGTCGTCCAAACTGCGATCAAACCCGGCGCACGCGTGCTTGTTTATTACGCAAACACCAGCGATCTGCGTACGATTGATCACGTGGTTCTATTAGACTGAGTCTGCGGGAAGGTTCACTAATAAAAGCCGCAGAGTTCCAAGCCCTGCGGCGTTTTTTTGATAGGTGATTGCACCTGGCATCCAGACTTCGTTCCAATTTTCCTGAGTTAGACGATCGCTCTGTTCGCTTAACGGCAACTCCCCGTTGATAACCAGAGACGTCCGGATACCGAAATAAATTCGATCCATTAGTGTCTTAAATAGAAGGGCGGCGAACGATGAGAACCTCGTCGTCGCACCTCTTATTTGAATGATTGGAGGTCAAATAATGAATGGAAAGTTTCTTTTATTCGGTCGGGATGAGATTGAGAACAGCTTTATGCATCTTGTCGATCGCAGCATTCGCGAACAACGCCGAGAGGAGCGGCGACTCGCCGAGCGGAACGCTACAAAGCATCGATTCCAGGCGAGAAAGTCTTGCGTCGCCGATGCGCGTAGTTATCGCGTTGCTCGACGATTGCCGGTGCTAGCTGTCGCCCAATTCGACGGTGGAACAGTCAATTCACTTGAAACGGCGTGATAGGCGTTGAGGCCTTAACAGAGTGAACAAACAGGGTTAGACTTTCGCCCACGCGTACCGTGGCGCACACGGCGCGCTACTTCTTGTGCGCCTGGGTTCCGAGCGACATTACCGCGTCGTCGGCCGATTTTTGATTCGGCGTAAACTTGTAGATCGCGCTTTCTCCATCGACACCACCGTGGACAGTTGCACCGTAAAAGTTCCCGGAGACATCAGCTACCATCCCGTTGTAAGCGAACGCTGCGTCTGGAGGCCCCTGAAACTGATGAGACACAATCTCTTTCCAGCGCGCGTTTGCCATGGGAGTTAGCTCGAAGATAACACCAGAACCTAAACCGCCTTCACTTGTCGTGCCGTAGAGATTACCAGCCACGTCGAACACCAGGTTACTAATGGAATTTTGTCCGTCACTTCCGCCTTGGTATAGAGCACCCGTTCGTGCCACTCCCGTTTAATGACCTGGCAAGTGATGGGAAAAGCTGTTGCGGCTTGTTCGTTGCAGTTCTTCACCGCTGACCCGTACGACGTTGAAGGTGTTAGCCTCCGCCGCCCAGCTTCCACTGTCATTAAGTTCGATCCAGCGACCAGGCAGACGACTTCCAGTAAACGCGGGTACCCAAACCCAATGGCGCCCTTTCTTCGCGGTTACAGATGCCCGCGACGCTGGCGATGCCCTCAGATCAAAATTCAGCTTTGTCGGCTCACCCGATTCGGTCGCTGTATTATTGATGGAAGTTTTGACAGCGCCGTGCACAACCAATGTGATTCGGTAATTGCCTGCCGGGAGACCATCTAAAATGTAACGGCCGTTTACATCCGTCTTAACGGTTGTGAGCAATCTCCCACCATTTTTCGTTTCGATCCGAATATCCGCGCCTTCTATCGGATGTCCTTTAGCATCCTTGACGATCCCTTCCAGCACCGAGCTCGCAGCCCGTGCGCCTGCGACAAGAAGAATCAACCCAATGAAACCAACAATTATTTTCTTCATCATAATGCCTCCCATGTTTTACTGAGGAAATTTCTGAAGCTGGCTTGGATTGAACAAGAGCCACTTGGTGTTTTTACCATAGACCGGTTTTACATCGCCCGCAGCGCGATGCGTCGCCTTCAAGTCCCATAAACGCCGGACAATGGACGGTGCCTCTCACTTTGCTCCGGCAGTTTTTCCGCTAAACTGCAGTAACTGCGGGCGGTTAGCTCAGTGGTAGAGCATCTCGTTTACACCGAGAGCCTAACGAATACGCCTATTTCACCCCACATGCTCGCACCTGCTCTTTCATAGGTAAGAACGCAGAATGGCTTTATCTCAAGTGTTCTCAAATAAGCTCAAAAAATATCGTCGGTGGATAAAATGGTGTATAAAGAACGACGTCAGCCAAAATCGCGCTAGAACTTGCTTCTCAGCAATGAATCAATAGTTAGACCCAAAGCCGGACACCACATGATAAACGTCACATCTGATGAGTTGATGGACTTCGTCCGTTCACGCGGCGATCTCCAGTTGGAGACGTTGCACCAGAAACATCCCTTCATCGCCCGAGTGTTGGAGGACGGCCTCGAGTTCCTGCCACCAACCGACAAGCCACGGGCACATAAGCGGAAATACCTAGATCGCGTCTGTGAGGAGTTTTCTCGCACTAATTCCTTTCGGTCTGGCGATTATGTTGATTTCACTGTGAACGCGTCCTACACACTAGCACTCATTCGAGCATATCTAGACGCGCAACGCTCGGTCTAACAAATCGCTCCAGCTAGCCGTCGCCC
>DASZGW010000043.1:0-3559 GCA_035938475.1 Candidatus Udaeobacter sp. | reverse complement strand
CAACGTCGAGAAGGCGAAACAGAGCGCGGCCGAATATCGGGACATTCTCGGCGCGGAGAATTTTTTCATCGAATTGCACGATCACGGGATGGAAGAACAGCGCAAGTGCATGACAGCGCTGCCGCAAATTGCGCGGGATCTCGGCGTCGGATTGGTCGCGGCAAACGATGTTCATTTTCTGCGCCGGAGCGATCACCAGGCGCATGACGTCATGCTTTGCATCGGCACCGGTAAAATGGTGCAGGATGAAAACCGGATGCGTTACGTCCCGGAGCTGTATTTCAAGTCACCGACCGAGATGCGCGAGCTGTTCCGCGATTTTCCCGAGGCGATTGCGAACACGCTCGAAATTGGCGAACGCTGTCACCTCGATCTCGAGTTTGGGCGCTCCAAATATCCGGAGTATCCGCCGCCGTCCGGGAAAACGCGCGAAGAATATTTGCGCGAGCTTTGTTACGACGGTTTGCGGCGGCGCTACGGCGAACGCGCAGCGAACGACCCGGAATTGATTCGACGACTCGATTACGAGCTAGGCGTTTTCGAAAAAACCGGATTCGTCAGCTATTTGCTCATTGTTTGGGATTTCATTCATTTTGCCAAAGAGAGAGGCATTCCCGTAGGACCCGGACGCGGCTCCGCGGCCGGTTCAATGGTTACGTACGTTCTCGGGATCACCGATATCGATCCGCTCCAGTACGGATTGCTTTTCGAACGGTTTTTGAATCCGGACCGCGTTTCGCCGCCGGATATCGACATTGATTTTTGCGAAGCACGTCGCGGAGAAGTCCTCGAGTACGTGCGGCAGAAATACGGTGAACGCCGCGTCGCGCAGATCATCACATTTGGCAAACTCAAGGCGAAAAGTGTGGTGCGCGACGTGGGCCGGGTGATGGGGCTGAGCTATCGAGATGCGGATCGCATTGCAAAGATGATCCCGAATGAGCTGAACATCACACTCGATTCAGCCGTGGAAAAAAATCCGGAACTGAAACGAGCTGTGGCCACCGAGCCGGCGACCCGGCAGCTGTTTGAATACGCCAAAATTCTCGAAGGCTTGTCGCGCAATGCGGGCGTGCACGCCGCGGGAGTGGTGATCGCCGATCGCGACTTGTCTGATTACATCCCGCTTTGCCGCGATGTGAAGGGCAACGACGTGATCAGCCAGTACGCCATGGGACCGCTCAATGACCTGGGCCTCCTGAAAATGGATTTCCTCGGATTGAAAACGCTGACAGTCATTGAGGATTCACTGGCTCTGATTCACCAGCGTGAGCCAACCTTTTCGCTGAAGGACATTCCACTCGATGATGCCGTTGCGTTTACCCTCTATAACCGCGGCGAAACGATTGGTCTTTTCCAGATGGAGTCTGGCGGGATGACGAGTTTGTCGAAGCAGTTCGACGTAAAGAAGCTCGACGACATCATCGCGCTCATTGCGCTTTACCGGCCAGGGCCGATGGAACTCATTCCCGAATACGTGAAAGCGAAAAAGGGGATTACGCCGATCAAATATCTGCATCCGCTGCTCGAAGATATCTGCGCCGATACTTACGGCGTGATGATTTACCAGGAACAGGTGATGGCAGCGGCGAGCAAACTTGCCGGCTACTCACTCGCCCAAGCCGATCTTCTCCGGCGCGCCATGGGCAAGAAAGACAAGGAGAAGATGGCGAAAGAGCGGAAAAATTTCATCGAAGGCTGTGCGCGTACAAACAAGATTGCCGAGAAAAAAGCGAACGCGATCTTCGATTTGCTGGAGAAATTCGCCGGTTACGGATTTAACAAGAGCCACAGCGCAGCCTATGGCGTGATCAGTTATCAAACCGCCTACCTGAAGGCGCATTACCCGGTGGAATTCATGGCGGGTTTGCTGAGCAACGAAATCAATAACACAGAAAAAATTTCTGTCTTTGTCGGCGAATGCAGAAGAATGGGCATTTCCATTCTGCCGCCGGATATTAATAAGAGCGGCCTGAAGTTCACGCCGGAAACTGTAGCCGCGGGCACTGACCGCGGCAGCTCGGAGAAAACACAGGTGTCCGTAGCCAATGGCAACGGCTGCAGCGCCATTCGTTACGGTCTTGCCGCCATCAAACACGTCGGCGAAATGGCCATGGAGGGGGCAATTCGCGAACGCGAACAGCGAGGCGATTTCGCCTCATTGGAGGATTTCTGCACGCGGCTGGACTCGCGCGTTGCCAATCGCAAAATGCTTGAAAGCCTTATCAAGGCCGGCGCATTTGATTTCCTGGGCCGAGACCGTTCCGAACTTTTTAACTGTATTGATGACGCAGTGACTGCTTCCGCTGCAGCGCAACGTGACAGGGTCGCTGGGCAAGTTTCCCTGTTTGATGAAGCGACCGCTCCCACTGGCTCAAGAAAAAGGCCAGCCACTCCCTGGAGCGAACATCAAAAACTTTCCTACGAGAAAGAGCTACTCGGCTTTTATGTCAGCGGCCATCCACTTGACGCGTATGCAGATGTTTTCGCGGCGAAAAATTACCGATCGATCGCTTCACTGTCCGGTCTGGACGATCGCGCGCCTTTCAGGATTGCCGGTGCGATTGTGGAGGTTGAGAAAAAGTTTACAAGAAAAGAGGGCAAACCATTCGCGGTCGTTTGGATCGAAGACCGGGCCGATATGCTCGAAGTGGTGGTCTGGAACGAGGTTTACCTGAAAGTTTCAGGCACGCTGGAGGCGGGGCGCGTTGTTGAAATTAAAGGAACGCTGGATAAACGGGACGAAATTCCTCGCGCCGTGGCACAGGAGATTAAGACGCTTTCGCCCCGCAAGCGCAATGGCGCGACTGAAGGATCGACAGACCAGGAATCCGCGGTACTCTTGCAATTCTCTCCGGCTGCAACAGGGGATGAATTGCGAGAAGTGCGCAGGATTCTTTCGAGCTCGCCGGGCCGGCGACCGGTTCGATTGCTGTTCGATCGCGCAAACGGCAACGCGCTGTGTCTGGAGGCAGGCGCGGAGTTTCGTATCAATCTCACACGCGAGCTAGAGGAAAAACTTTCGCGCTGGCTGGTGACAGAGAAATCTTAGCGGCGCTTGAGCGTTTCCCACATTTTCGGGGCGCGCCTGAACTACGTTCCACACGTGTCATGCTGAGCGGAGCGAAGCACCTCGCCTACGAAGCTGGGATCACGCTGGAACTAAGAGTAGTTCCTCTGCCTAGGCGAGCTCCCTCACTTCGTTCGGGATAACGTAAAGAAAACGCAAGATCAAATGAAGGCGACGAACGACAATCCTACCGGTGTGCCTTTGTTCTTTTGTTTAGGGGCGTTGCCGTGGGATGCGCTTCGGGCCGCGGAAGTGATCCCAGCAATAATGTTGCGCTTTCCAAGGGATTAGCTGAGGAACAGACTGGAAATTCCCGAGTGACACCATCCGGATCTGGAATGTCAGAGTATTCTGCGATCGCTCGCTCTTTTAAAGCGATGGTCCAGTTGGGTTGAAAGAGCGCTCCGCAGAACTGCAACTCTGCGACAGCGGGCGCGAGAGTGAATGGCACCGACACAAATTCGATTTTGTTCATGCAACCGATTTGGT
>DASZGW010000042.1:0-7981 GCA_035938475.1 Candidatus Udaeobacter sp. | reverse complement strand
CCCGATGAACAACTAATATCTCGTGGGTAATTCTGGATTGCTTGCGCTAGGGATTGGGCCAAAGACTAAGCCTAAACTCAAGATATTGTATCCGCCCGGAGCTGCCGGGAGGACTGGTTCCGGAGACTTTTTTCTCGCGGCTTGACCATGTGATTTTGAACCCGGAAAATGCGGTCTGTGATGCGCGCGCAAACCCTTCTGGAAGCACGCTGGATTCTTCTGATTTTGGCTTTGGCCGCCGTGGCGACGTGGTTTATTTCGGCGTGGTTGTCGCTCATTTTTCTGGCGCTTTTTCTTTTTACAGTTGCCTTTTTCCGCGACCCCGATCGTCCTGTGCCCGCAGATCCGAATCTAGTCGTTGCTCCGGCTGACGGCAGGGTCAGCGACATCGTTGAACTCGATGAGAAGGAAGTTCTAAAAACAAAAACGCGGCGCGTTGGAATTTTCCTGTCAATTTTCGACGTTCACACGAATCGAGCTCCGATCACTGGACGTATTGTTTATCGTCAGCATCACGAAGGTCTCTGTCTCGATGCTCGCAATCCGCATTGCCCGGAAAAAAATGAAGCGATGACATGGGCGTTCGAAAATCCGCGCAGCACGATTGTCGTTAGGCAGCTGACCGGCGCGATTGCCAGGCGGATCGTGGCTTGGTCAAACGTTGGAGATGAATTGAAAAAGGGAGAACGCTTCGGGATGATTCGCTTCGGTTCGCGGACGGAATTATATTTACCGCTCGAAGCTGAAGTCCTAGTGAAAACAGGCGATCACGTTTCCGGAGGATCGACAGTCATCGCGCGTTTGCCCGACACATGAACGAACAACCATCTAAAATCTATCTCCTGCCCAATTTGATGACGGCAGGAAATCTGTTTTGCGGATTTACGGCGACGCTGAAAATTCTTGAAGGCGCGTTGCTGCAGGCGTCCAATCCGGATGCCGCCAGTGACCTTTTTCATACTGCCATCTGGTGCGTTCTCGGGGCGTTCGTTTTTGATTTTCTGGATGGACGCCTTGCACGTTTGGGTGGGCACGAGAGTCCGTTCGGCCGCGAGTTCGATTCGCTGGCGGATATTGTGTCATTCGGACTTGCTCCCGCGCTGATGGTTTACCGCGTCGTGCTGCAGGAGTTTCCCCGCGCGTGCTGGATCATTGCATTTATTTACCTGACCTGCGGAGCACTGCGTCTGGCGCGTTTCAATTCCGCGGCGGCGAAGCATAACGGAGCTAATCACCCAGACACTTTCACTGGGTTTCCCATTCCCGCCGCGGCAGGTCTGATTGCGTCGATCACACTGTTCCTCCTTTGGCTTGCTGAAGGCGAACATCGCCTCGGTAATTGGCGCTTCGTTCTGCCGCCCTTACTCCTTTTCCTTTCGTTCATGATGTTCAGCCGCTTTCAATATCCGAGCTTCAAGGCGGTGAATTGGAAGACGAAGAAATCGATCCCCCGTTTTCTTGTGATCATTCTTGTTCTCATTTTCACCGTGCTGAATTATGAATGGATGCCGGCGGTTCTTTTCCTGGCGTATTTGCTCTATGGATTTCTGCGGCCCTGGCTGTCGCGCGACTGGCGCCGTGAAATTGAAGAAGAAATAGGCGAAGAGCCTTCTGAGGAGACAGCCGAACAGCCGCGTTGAGATCGATCACTCGATTGTAGGCAACCGCTTCGGTTGCAGATTTGCGGCAGGCGGAGCGCCTGCCCTACAATTTGGAATTTAGCTTCCCTAGAATTTCAGGATCGCGGACGTCGGCCCATTCGCCGGTTAGCTCAAGCGCGTTTACTTTCTTTCCCGAATGCGCAAGATCGCGGATTGCATCTGTGAGTTCGTACTCGCCGCGCGGTGACGGCTCCAACTTTGCGATGAATTCGAAAATGCTCGGCCGAAAAGCGTAGAGACCAGCGTTATACCATGGGCTCGTCGGTTCGCCTGGCTTTGGTTTTTCGCGAAGATCGACGAGCTCCATTTGCTCGTTCACAAAAACCGCACCGCCTTTACTGACGTCTTCGCCGCGCGTAACCGTGATTACCGCTTCCACATCATCCGAAAGATCGACTACGCGTTTGTAATTTTCCTGGCCGATCAAAATGTCGCCATAGCTCAAGACGAACGGCGACCCGCCAGTGAAGTCGCGGGCAAGATTGACAACGCGCCCCGTGCCGTCACGCACGGTTTGTGTCGCGTATTCGATGGCGACGTCGTGACGCCGGCCATCCTCGAAAAAATCCCGGACTGTTTCGGCATGATAACCGACGATAATCAGAAATTTGCGCACGGCGGCGTCGCGCAATCCTTCTACAATGTGCTGCAAAACCGGCTTGCCGCGCACTTCGATCATTGGTTTGGGAACGTCATTAGTCAGCTCGCGCATGCGGGTGCCGCGCCCGGCTGCGAGGATCACTGCTCTATCGATCTTGGTCATAGCGCCGCGCGGTTGGCTGCGCGGTCAAATGGAGGGGCGAGCTCCGCGAGGCCGGCCTCGCGCAGCTCCGCCCTCCAGTCACTGCTCACTTTTCTTCGGAGAGCTGATAATCAGTGCAGGTAAGCTAGCTTGCTTGATTAGTTCGCTCACTTTCGGCACAGCTTCGGTTTTTAGCTCCGCCCATTTCTTTAACTGCTCTTCCAATTGGTTGCTCAACATTTGGAAAACGTTCAGTTGTCCCTGAGTCGGCTCTGTATCACCAGACTCAATTGTGTGACTGAACGTTTCAAAACGTTCGTTCAGCATATCAGGGAAGGCCAGGTTTCCTTCGGAGCCTTTCATGTTCACTTGAATAAGCTTCTGTTCGATCTCTGACATTTTGTGGTCAAGATCGTCTGCTGCTGCGAGTCCTGGTTTTAATTTCGGATCGTCACCGAAACGTTTGTGCAACGTTTGAATCTGCGACCTGAGATCCCGGATTTCGTTGACGGCCTGATGCAATCGCGACATGGAATCGTTCACCTGGGTCGCTAAAGTAAATTGCTTTTGCACAGCAGCCTCCGCGCCCTTAGTTCGTGGATCGATCGCCAGATGCAACGGCGCAGTTTGCGACTTGCCGCCGACAGTTAGTTTCACTTGATAATCACCAGGCGGAGCGAGCGGTCCTCTCGGTCCGACGCCAGAGTAAAACGCACCGGGTATCTGAATGGGATCCTCGTAGCGCAGGTCCCACGCGAAGCGGTTCATCCCCGCATTTGCAGGAATTGTTTTGACGCGCTCGACGCGATCGGGCCATTCAGGCGGCTGTTCGCCTTCTTTTTTCTCTTTGCTGGAAAGATGCCTGACGACTTTGCCCGAAGCATCCAGAATAGCGAGCGAGACTTCGTCTTTCGGCGCAGTTTTGAAATAATAATTGATGATCGCGCCCGACGGTGGGTTATCGCCGACTGGCTGGCGCTTGTCGAATTCCTCCGGATAATGTAAACGCACAGCGTTTTGCGGTTGATAAAGAATCACATCTCCTTGCGCAGATCGCGCGCTCACCTGGCGCAGCGGTGTCGTGTCGTCCAATACCCAGAACGAACGGCCATGAGTCGCCACGACTAGATCGTCGTCCTTTACAACCAGATCGTGAATCGGTGACACGGGCAGGTTCAACTGGAGCGGCTGCCAATGCGCGCCGTCATCAAATGAAACGAAAACTCCGAGCTCTGTGCCCGCGTACAGCAGTCCGCGTTTTCTAGGATCTTCGCGCACCGCATGGACGTACGCGCTGTCGGGAACTCCGGACACAATCGCGCTCCAGCTTTTTCCCAGGTCGGTCGTTTTGAAAATGTACGGCTTGAAGTCGTCGAGTTTATGCCGATCCACAGCAACATATGCAGTGTTTGCATCGTGAGGAGACGGATCGATGAGGCTGACGGTGCTCCACTCGGGCATCTTCGGCGTGACATTCGACCAATGCTGTCCGTCGTCGGTCGTGACATGGACAAGTCCATCATCTGTGCCGGCCCAGAGCGTTCCTTTTTTCACCGGCGACTCCGCGAGTGCGAACACGATGTCGTAATATTCAACTGAAGTGATGTCGTTAGTCAGCGGGCCGCCGCTTGGCTGTTGTTTGGATTTGTCGTTGCGCGTCAGATCGCCGCTGATCTGTGTCCAGTTCTGTCCGTGATCGGTCGATTTGAAAACGCACTCTGCTCCCGTATACAAAACGTCAGGATTATGCGGAGAAAGGGTCAGCGGCGTTACCCACTGAAAGCGATGAATGACATCGGCGGCGCCATGTCCCGAATTATCCAGAGGCAAGACGCTAACATCTTGAATTTCCTTCTTTGTCTTGTTGTAACGATAGATGGAGCTTTCGTTGTTTGAATAAATGATGTGCCAATCGCGCGGATCGGCCAGAACAAAGCCGCACTCACCGTTGCCCACCTCGAACCAATCTGCGGGACCGATCGCGCCCCAGTCTGTCCGACTGGCAATGCCAACGCTCGTATTGTCCTGTTGGGCGCCGTAAATGTGGTAAGGGAAAGCGTTGTCCACGGAAACGTGGTAAAACTGCGCGGTTGGCTGGTTGTTTTGTGTCGTCCACGTCTTTCCGCCGTCGAGTGAGATACTCACGCCACCATCATTGGCGTTCGCGATCCGATTAGGATTTTGCGGATCGATCCAAAGTCCGTGGTGATCGCCGTGACGCGCTGGCAGCAAATTAAAAGTTTTTCCGCCATCAACCGAACGAAACAACCCGGTGTTCAAAAGATAAACTGTGTCAGCGGATTTCGGGTCAGCATAGACTTTGCTGAAATACCAGGCGCGCTGCCGAAAGCGGCCGTCATCATTTACACGGGTCCAATGTTGTCCGGCATCATCGGAACGATAAAGGCCGCCTTCTTTCGCCTCGATGATCGCATAAACGCGGTTCGAATCGGCACCGGAAACCGCGATGCCGATCTTACCGAGGATTCCTTCGGGCAGGCCATTGCCCTCGAGACGTTTCCAGGTAACGCCATTATCTTCAGATCGGTACAGCCCACTTCCTGGACCGCCGCTGGAAAAAAACCACGGCTGCCGTCGAGCCTGCCAAAGCGAAGCGAAAACAATGTTCGGATTGTGCGGATCAAAAGCGACATCGATCCCGCCGGTGTTTTCATCTTTAGACAAAACTTTCGTCCACGTTTTCCCACCGTCTGCAGTGCGGAATATTCCGCGCTCAGCGTTTGGACCAAACGCGTGACCAAGAGCCGCCACCAGAACGACGTTCTCATCTCTTGGATCGACGATTAGTGCGCCGATTTGACGGCTATCTTTTAACCCGACATTCTGCCATGTCTTGCCGCCATCGATGGATTTGAAAACTCCGGTGCCATAGGTGGTATTACCGCGTATGGCCGCTTCGCCCGTCCCTGCATAAATCACGTTGTGATCTGATGGCGCATTAGCAATCGCTCCGATCGATGAAATCGGTTGCTTATCGAAGAGGGGAGTCCAGTTCGCGCCGCCATCAATCGTTTTCCAAACTCCCCCTGCAACGGCGCCAAAATAATAGGTGTCCGGCTCGCCCGGCACGCCTTCAATTGTTAAGGCACGCCCGCCGCGAAACGGCCCAATCTGTCGCCACTGCATTCCGCTGAACAATTTTTCATCAATGCTTCCAGGCGGAGCAGGAATAGGGGATTGAGCGGGTTGAGCAAAGGATGAAAAGACGAATACAGAACTAGCGAAAATGGTTTGAACCAGCCGAAGAAAACGGCAACCAGGCGTAATCATCCGCCTAAGGTGGAAAGCCTGCGACTTCGTTCAACTGGAATTGCACGCATAAGCATCGACCCTGACTTTTCGCGACGCCCTGCGGAATCTCTATTAAGCGTTGATCGCTGCCATTCTAGGGGCGGGAGTTTCCAACGCGGTTCCACCCGGTTCGCCGCCGCCAAAATGCCGCGCGGCGTAATACGAGCCAATTACCAAAACAGCCGCAATAAACTGGGCAACGAGAGTCTCAACCGTAGGGAACACGGCAAACCAGAGTCCCATCCAGGGCGGCATATAGTTTTTTAGCGACGTGATTTCAGTCGTGGAAATCCAATGGGCCATTTGCATTTCCTGCGCTTGCTCGCCGACCATTACCAGCAACACGACACCAAGGAGAATGCCGGTGGTGATTAGCATTTTCCTATAAGGCAGCCGCTGCTGAAGAACAAAGGTCAATACCGCTACCATCGCCGTCAGAACAGTGCCCAACAGCGCGCCTTTCAGCACGACGGTGCCGCCGAGTCGCAGATGATAGCTTTGCAAAAAAAGCACGACTTCAAATCCTTCGCGATACAGGGAAGTGAATCCAAGCAGGACTAATCCAAACCAGAGACGCCCCTGGGAGATTTCGGCGGTGCGCGCATTCTCGAGTAATGCCTTGCGACGGCGATTGTGGGCGCGAATCCAGCCTCCCCAATAAATTTTGTGAAAGAACCAATTCATAATGACGAGCAACACGATGACCGCCAGCAACCCGGTAGCGGCTTGCAAATCGAGTGCCGACATATTGTCGCTGAGCGAACCAACGATCCGCACCGCGATTAACCACGTGATCAAAGTGGCGATAAAGGCAAAGGCGACGCCGATCGCGATTGGCCGGCGATGGGCGCGTTTGGGACCTGTCATGCTGGCTGTAATCGCTGCCAGAACAAGAATACATTCCAAGCCCTCGCGAAAGACAAGAATGCCAATGTCCAAAAACGCCACCGTCGGGCTGGTGTTGGGTCGCGTTGGATCTGGCGCGCCGTGTGCAGTAACTCCCTGCCACACAAGCATTGCCACCACGCAAAGCGCAGCTACGACGATGCCGATGCGCAAAGCAGGCTTCATTTCGCCTGAAAGTTTATCACATACCAAAGTGCCTGCTGCCGATGGATTGCTTTTTTTTAGCGGCTGATTGCGGCACGTAATCGGGTTCAGCCAATCATTTGCCGTTCATACCTCGGCAACCTACGGTGAACGCCGCATGCCGGAATATGTTCTGGGTCACGATTTGAAAGGCGAGGGGAAGCGACTCGCGTTGATGTCGGAATTACTCGATCCCATGCACCGCCGTTATCTTCAGTCGCTTGATGTCGTGAAATCAGGCGCAAGAACGCTGGAAGTTGGCTGCGGCAACGGCTCAATTAACGATCAGAGAACTTCGCCAGGACTTAACGAGTTCTGGCAAGCTTACCAACGCATTGGTTGACACCTTACTCAGTTATTGCGCCGATCCTGCTTGGTGGACGCAAACGATCGCCTTTACTGCAGTCCACGGTTACGCCCCTGGTCGGTGAGTAAATTAATTCTACACCTGCCGCGTCGCCGGCTCATATGGTCGGCGGACTGAAATGCCTCCCGCGGGCGCTGTTGTGATTTACGGTGAAACGAGTAATTTCCCGCGGTGCAACGAGCCCGGGGTTTTACGCTGATCGAGATCGCTCTCGCTATTTTCATATTGATGCTGTTGCTTATGCTGGCCGTGCCGAGCTTCACCGGCGTGATCGCTAACAGGCGGCTGAAGGAATCGCTGGACAGGTTCAACAATCTTGTGCGTCAGGCGCAGGAGCGAAGCGTCACCGAGCGTCGACCTTACTTGATTGTTTGGAGCAAAAACAACGTTGTGGTGCGTCCCGAAGCTTTTGCAGAAGACGAGGAAGCTAAGGCAAAAGCTGAGTTTCGTCCCAGCAAGGGAAGCACGCTAAGGCTCTCATTGCCGGTGGCATTGATGGAAAAATATCCGGCTGAATGGATTTTCTGGCCATCGGGGGCCTGCGAACCGGCAACCGTCCGCTTTCAAGGTCCCGCCGGTTCATGGACGGCGAATTACTCGCCGCTAACAGGACGGCCAGAGATTACGAGTTATGCGGTCCGCTAACGCAAGCGAAGTTCGAAAGTTTCGTCGCGCCTTTGCCCTGTACGAGGTTCTCCTTGGCATCACGATTTTCGCGCTCGGCGTCATCGCGCTTGGACGCGCGGTCGAGAATTGCCTCAATGCGAGCACGATCAACGCCGAAGAAGGCGTGGTGCGACAGATTTTGTC
>DASZGW010000041.1:0-13584 GCA_035938475.1 Candidatus Udaeobacter sp. | reverse complement strand
AAAGCGAATATAGCGCAGACCGATCTGCGACGGTTGCACCCCAAATGAACCGGCCGCGTCCGAGTCCAGGATGACTTGGTTGGAGCCGGTATCGACAAGCAAATTTGCGGGCTGCCCGTTGATGCGGACGGACATTATCATTTTGTTTAGAGGGCTGTAGTGGACTCGAACAGCCTTGTATCCACTTAGCTGCGTCGGCCGACCGTCTTTGACCGAGGCCGAAACCACGGTCGAACACGCAATGATCACGAGAACAGCTAAAGCGATACAAAAACGCCGAACGCGCTTCGACATTGTTTCGTCATTCGTCATTCGAGCTTCGTCATTCGGATCATTCGTCACATTCCTGTTGGACAATCGATGAAGACCCATGGAACTTTAAACCGTTTGGACAAATGCGCTGCCAGCGCTTTTACGCCAAAAACCTCGGTGGCGTAATGTCCTCCGAGCAGAAGATTCATCCCAAGTTCGTCGGCCGCTACCGCCGCCCAATGCGGAGCTTCGCCGGTGATAAAGGTGTCGATCCCCTCCTGCGTAATTTTGTAGATTTCCGAGCCAGCGCCGCCGGTAATGATCCCGACTGTTTCAGTTTTCTTTGGACCGAACATGAAGGCTTTTACGGGACCACTTAGTACTTTTTGCAATTTGCGATCGAGTTCATCACACTGCAACGAAACGCGCGCCTTCACGCCAATCAATTGACCTTTTTCTTCGAAGAACGGCTGATTCGACTTAAGTCCGAGTGCTCCAGCGAGCTGCGCGTTATTGCCGATTTGCGGATGGAGATCGAGCGGCAGATGTGCGCTGTAAAGCGCGACGTTGTTTTCAAAGGCCACTTTCAGTTGCCGACGCAATACCCCAGTCACCGGTAGCAGACCTGGCCAAAACAGACCGTGATGCACGATCAAAAGATCGACATTCTGCTTCGACGCGGCTGCCATGACTCGTGTCGAGGCGTCAACGCTAGCTCCGATTTTACTAACGCGTCCGGAGTTTTCGATCTGCAGACCATTAAGCGCGTTGTCCCAGTCGCCTATTTCACGAATGCGCAGAAAATCATTTGTATAGTCAACAATTTCAGAGAGCGACGTCATGACTACGTTTCGTATTGCGCGGCGAAAATCGACAATCGCTCGTCGATCCCGCGCACTTCCTGTGGCGGTAGTTCCTGGAAGCTGAACGAATCACCGCAACGATCTCGCACCGACTCCGTCACCAGCAACGGTCTTCCGGTCGTTTTCGTCAACCCCTGCATGCGTGAAGCGATATTCACGGTGTTCCCAATGGCAGTGAACTCGAGTCTTTGGGGCGAGCCGATGCTGCCCACAATCGCCGGCCCCGAATGAATTCCAATTCCGATTTGGATCGGTGCGCGACCTTTTGCCGCAAGATCGTCATTCAGTTGACTTACCGCGGACAGAATTTCCCGGCCGGCGGCAACCGCATCGCCGGCGTGATTACAGGCAGAATCGCCCACGCCGAAAATGGCCATGAATCCGTCGCCTAAATATTTGTTTACCATGCCGCGATGTTTTTCTTCGACGACACGTACGGTTACCCGGAAAAAATCGTTCATCACTTCAACCACGTCGCTCGGTGCAGATACGCTCGTTCGTGCCGTCCAGGAACGCATGTCGACAAACATCACGGTGATCTCTTCCTCGACGCCGCTCAATCCGGGGTCGTGCGCCAGAATTTGTTCGGCTGCGCGCTTGCCGACGTGCAAACCGAATGTCTGACGCAATTTCTCCTTGTCTCTGAGCTCGCGAACCATGTGGCCGAATTCTCCCAGCAGCCGCCCAAATTCGTCGGCGCGTGTCACGCTGACATCAACGTCCAAATCTCCACGCGAAACGGCGTCGGCCGCGGCGCGAAGTTGATCGATCGGTTTAGCGACGAGCCAACTGATCATAAGCGCGGTGCAAAGACCGAACGCGATCCCAATTGTGCCGACGAAAACGGCGAACCATGCTGCGTTGGTGCCAGGCGCTTTCGGCGCGAACGCGAGAAGGAGGAGCGAGCCTATCGGACAGAGCGATGCCGAGATCGCCCAGAGAATGCCGCGCCCGCGGAGCGAGAGCGTGACCACGCCGGGGATGAGATCGGCGCGAACACCGCGAAAAAAAATTGGAAACAATCCCCAATGAGTCGCGAGCTCGACCAGGAAAATCGAGTGCGTGATCGCGATGAAACCGGAAATACAAAATGAAACGGGCAAGTGCCAGAGCAATCGCGTGTCGAGCGACGGCTCCACTTGCATGAGCGAGCCGAGAAAAACAGGAACGCACAAAAACCACGCGCCGCCGCAAATCGCCGCGGCGAACCAAGGCAAATGGATGAGCCGGCGGCGCGCAAGCGTGAGCGACTTCGGATCGACTATTGATCCACAACAAAGGTGGCGAAAAGCAGGAGCGAAGTAGCGAATCCGTTTCATCCAAAGCCAGATGCCGATCGGAAAGACCAATGCATTGTAAATAATGATTGTCGCAAAGAAGCGCTGCTTCAGAGCGGGCGACGTGAGCATCGGCTCAATGACGGCCGCGTTGTACCAAATGTTAAAGGCGCTCCCGAGAACCTGCGGCACGACTGGGGCGAGCGCGGTGAACAGCAGCCCATAGCGCTCGCGCGTTCGAGTCATTTTCTCGGCAGTGTCCATGGTCGAAAATAATCGAGCAGAATTAAGTGGCCGCGATTTGCTTGTTCGCAATCGTGACGTACCCGCGAGAAATCCGTAAGCGGCCCAAATTGAAATCCAGCGTCCAGCGGCCGAAAGAAATTGTCCTGGTGACTCGGCAAAACATAACGTGGCTGCAAACGTTCGAGCGCACCCGGCAATCGCGCCCGTGAATCTGGTAGTGCCATACCCAGAATTGCAAGATCGACGCGCTCACGGGGCGGTAGCCGTGCTGGCGTTCCACCAGAATCGATATAAATGCGTTGGCCGCCAACTTCGATCAGAAACGCCAGCGGTTCGCCACAGATCCAGTCAGCCGGACGCTGTGGCGGGCCAGAACCGTGCGTTTCAGGTTGATCGAAAGGCACCTTGCCAAAAAGGCGATCATGCGTGGCAGCCAGCACGCGAATTTTCCACGGCCCAATCCGCCGCACATCTCCGGCCGTCACCGCATCGCCGGATGGAGCGCCTGCTCGTTTTGCAAGGTCGACAGCTGAGGCTGAAGCAATTAGACGAGCATGCATTCTCGACATGACAGTCGGAACATCGAGCAGGTGATCAAAATGCCCATGAGTGACCAGAATCGCTTCCTCCTTGGGCGCGAGATGTCGCATTCCCTCTGTAACACGCGGCATGTCCGGCTGAAGACGCGAACCAAGTGCGATACTCAAAAGATCAACACGCGAAAAATAAGGATCGACCAGTAGAGCGTGTCCGTCGAACTCAAATTGGTAACCATTTGTGCCAAGGTAAGTCACGCGCAGTCCGTCGCGCCGCGTTGTCCCAGAATCCCTGGCGATCAGATCAGTATAAGAATTCAGCCCCGTGCCTAAAACTTGCGTGGAGAATCCGAGGAAAAGAAGAAGCGAGCCTTTCAATCCTTTGCAGCCGATTCTACCGAAGCGTTGTCTCGCGGCCAACTGCAACTTTGCTTGACGAATTCCGCGTCCCTGCCTTCAATAATTGAAATGAGTGTGGAGTACACGGATGCACCTGCCACTCGGCCAGAACCAAGCGTGGGCGATAAAATGCACTGTCCATACTGCGGGCATCCCCTGCCGAAAGATGCCGAACACTGCGACCGATGTGATTGGAAACGCGGCTCAACTGAAACAGCGGAAGGCAAAGCGAGCGACGCCATCGCAGTTATCTTTAGTATCATTCCCGGCCTGGGGCATATTTACAAGGGACACAAGCTTGCGGGTTTTCTATGGATGCTCGGAGCAATCCCGGTCGGGATCTTCGTGTTGTTGGCGGCGTTCGCATCTGCCGGGTGGGGCCTCGGTCTCTTTTTCTTTTACCTCTTCGCGGTAATGCTTCATGCGTACGCAGTGGAGGATCGGGTCGTGCCACCACGGGAAGATGAGGGCGAAGAATACTGAGAGCGTTAGAGAATATCGGCGTAAGCACCTAGCCGATAATCCATGTCACATCGCCAGCCGACGGATTGACTCTGGAAGCTGGATATTGCGGATCACCTTCGTGGACGCGCTCGATTAAATTAGTGTTTTTCGCCGAGCCGACCAGGAAACAGACATGCCGTGCGTGATTGATGAGTGGCAACGTGAATGTCAATCGCCAGGCATCTAACTTTGGAACAAAGTTTGCGACCACTCGCCTAATCGTTTCATCTAACGCAGCAGTTCCAGGAAAAAGCGAGGCTGTGTGGCCATCGTCCCCCAGGCCGAGAAGAATCAGATCATGGCGGAAAATCGGTTCGCCTCGCTGCGTGGCCAAAAGATCGAGTTGATCCTGATATTCCTGGGCCGCCGTTTGTGGATCGATTTCACCGCGCATACGCAGGATTGATTTCTCCGGGACTGCGGCGGGTGCCAGAAGAGTTTCCCAGGCCATTCTGAAGTTGCTTTGTCGATCATCCGGGGGGACGCAACGCTCGTCTCCGAATGTAATTCGAGTCAAGTCCCATGGCAGATCACGTCCGATTGCGGCAAGCCGGGTATAAATCGGAATGGGAGTGTTCCCGCCGGAGAGTGCAATCCGGAATTCGTTGCGTTCCCCAAGGGCTTGATGGGCCCGGTCAAGAATGAAGTCGGCAGCGTCGGCGGCGAAATTCTTCGTTCTAATTACCTGGCGATCCATTCGCAATCAAAATCAAATCGCGCAATGTGACTGTCCGCGCTTTTGCAGATAACGCTGATGATATTCTTCTGCGCGCCAGAACGCCGGCGCAGGTTCAATTTGCGTTACCACTGGCCGGCTAAAACGCCCGCTCGTATCGATCTTTTTCCTGGATGTTTCCGCCGCCAATTTTTGCTCGGGCGAATGATAAAAAATCACTGAGCGATACTGTGTTCCGATATCCGGACCTTGCCGGTTCAATGTCGTGGGATTGTGGTTCGACCAGAAAACGTCCAAAAGTTCATCGTACGCGATTTGTGATGGATCGAACTCCACTTCCACGACTTCGGCGTGGCCGGTCTTGTCGGTGCAAACATCTTCGTAGGTCGGATTCTCTTTCGCTCCGCCGGCATAACCGACTGACGTAGACAAGACGCCTTTCAAATTGCGGAAAGTTTCTTCCACTCCCCAAAAACAGCCTGCGCCGAACATCGCCTTTTCCGTTCTCATCAGAAGCAAAATGGAACGATTATTAGAACCGTGCAACCATCAGAATGGTGTGACCGCCCGAGATGCTGCCTCTGTTTTTTTTGCGCTAATATTGCCCTAAAGTCTTAGTAGCCAACGGTTGCCGAATCTGGCAGAACAATAACAATGCCTATCAGGAATGAATTCTCCCACCACGACTCTTGATCAAACTCGCCCGACCTTACCGGTGCGCCTTCTCAACAGCTGTGGCACCTTGCTGGACAAGAGCCGAATTCCACGCACTCCCATTCGAGCAGTTGATTTAATCAAGACGGCAAAGCGCCGTTGCGGCCTTGATGATTTTGGCGGAGGCGACTTTTTCGAAGGCCTCTCACGATTGATCGATTCTTGCCAGCGCGAGTCCCAACTCAACCTGATCGGAAGAATTGTCCTTCGGGCCGATCTAATACGGACGTTGTGTTCACGCTTGTTCATGCGACGGGATTGGAAGGCGTTTCCAAGCATCGTGCGACAGGAAATTCGCGAACCGCTCTTCATCGTTGGTTTGCCGCGCAGCGGTACGACCCTCTTGCACACCTTGCTCGCCTTGGATCCTGAGCACCGAGTTCCCCTTACCTGGGAAGTCATGACGCCATCCCCACCTACCGGCGATAATGAGAAGCGACGAATTCAACGGGCAATTAGCAGTTGTAATTGCTTCAACTGGCTGGCGCCCACATTTCGCCAAGTCCACCCGGTTGGTGCAGAGTTTCCGCAAGAATGTGTCAGTCTCATGGCGCCGACGTTTATGAGTGACCAATTCGACGCGATGTATTATGTGCCTTCGTATCGGGCGTGGTTCTTTCAACAGGATTTGCGACCGGCGTACGAATATCACCGCCATTTCCTTCAACACCTGCAGGTCCGGCGCAATGCGTGCCGTTGGGTGCTCAAGGCCCCCACGCACATGTTTGCTCTGCCGACTCTGCTGGATGTTTACCCTGATGCGTTTTTCATCCAGACCCACCGAGCCCCGCTCGATGCCATGGCTTCGGTATCCAGTCTCATAACGATTCTTAGGCGCGCATTTAGCGATGCGGTCGATCCACAAACGGTTTGCCGCGAGGCTATCGACTACTGGTCGAAAACACTGGATAGATTCTTGCAAGAGCGAGGTCGATTAGCAGAGCATCGCATTTGCGACGTAAATTATGCTGAGATCCTCCACGACCCCCTCGTGGCGGTGCGACGTATTTATGCGCACTTCGGTTGGTCGTTGACCCAGAAAGTAGAGCAACGGATGCGTCGAGCGCTGGCGAGCCAACCGGAGGACCGATATAAGCTTCACCGGTATGATCTCTCACGGTTTGGGGTGCAAGGAGCAGAGAGCGCGGCGCGATTTGCGGCCTATTGCGATCGGTTTGGCCTGGCTGTGGGCGGGAAACGTACATCGAGCACTCGAGCGGAAAAGCTGGTTAACAGGTAGGGACAACAACTCGGGCGTCCGATTTTTCAGCCCCGCTGGGTTACGATTACGCCGCAGTCTTAGAAGAATGGCTGCTTGAGTTGCTGGAGCTGCTGGCATGAGGAAAACTTTGCTGACATGACCTTTGAAGTGCGCCGCGCGATTACCGCCGATCATCCCAGCTTGCCTGGACATTTTCCAGACGCGCCTCTGGTGCCGGGAGTGTTGATCCTCGATGAAGTTCGTGCAGCGTTGCATGATTGGCAGAAAGACTATGAGCTTGCTGCAATCCGGACGGTTAAGTTTCTGCAGCCGCTAAAGCCCGAACAGCAGTTTACGATTTGCCTTTCCGCGAACAATGATGACCCCAGTGAAGTCAATTTTTGGTGCCGCATCGAAGGGCGCGTAATAACTGAGGGCCAACTTGAAGTTTATTACAGGAGAAAGGTGACTTCGTGAACGCACCACTCTCCGACGCGCAAACGTTTAAGGTACAGCCAAGCGATCCGCGCCTGGCTAAATACCTAAAGGAATATCCGCAGTCAGTGTTCAGCGAACGATTGTATCAGAGCATCGAACTGATGGAGCGTTACAGCGTCGAAATGGCTATCGATCTGGCGCGCCGGTTGAATCTGATCGATCACCTCAGCCAATGGCGATCGGTCGATGACTTGTGTAGTCGCCTGTCGTTTCAGCCGTCTTTCAAGTTCGCCTTACATTGGATCCTGGAACGTCTGGTCGAAATCGAGTGTGTCGAGGTACGGACCGACGGGAACACTCGTTTTTACCATCTGCGGCACACATTGCGGAAACCCGATCTCGAAAACCTGCGTGCAGCAGGTCTGCAAATCGATCCAGCGAACGCGGCGACTTTGGATTTACTAGATCACGCGGCGAGCCTCTATCCACCTGTCGCCAATGGCGAACAAAGCGCTGATCGCAATTTGCTTGGTCCGCAAGGCGTGGCGCTGTGGCTGAATTATTTTCACAACGACAATTTAACCTATTCCGTAAACAACTGGGTTGGCGCCGCACTTGCCGCACAGCGTGTTTCCAGTCAGCACAGGTTTCGGATTTTAGAGATCGGCGCAGGCCCCGGCAGCGGGAGCGAAATTTTGCTACGCATATTTGATGAACGAGGGCTTTTGCCACGGGTGGAACGTTATCTTGTGACGGAGCCGAACGCGTTCTTCCTGCGATGTGGCCAACGCAAACTCGCAAGGCAATATCCTGGCCTTTCGCTTGAATGGGCCGCGCTCAATCTCGATTTGCCTTGGAGCACTCAGGGCATTAACCCGGGTGAATTCGATCTAGTATACGCGGTTAACGTGATGCATATCTCCAGGGATCTCTTGTTTAGTTTGAACGAAGCGCGCTCGGCTCTGGCCAGCAGCGGCTGGCTCGTGATCGGCGAGTGCCTGCGCCCCTACATTAATCAACCAATCTATCCCGAGCTGATGTTTCAGATTCTTGAGAGTTTTACAAATGTCCAGATAGATCCAGAGGTTCGGCCGAATCCAGGCTTTTTGACTGCCGAGCAGTGGCGATGTGCGTTTACTCGCGCCGGCTTTCAGCGCGTTGAGGTTGCGCCCGATATCGATCGCATTCGCGAGATTTATCCACACTTTTTTACTGGCGCAATCTGCGGACAAAACGTCGTGTCTGACAAATGACTTCGGACGTTCTCGAGACCAAAGCCTCGGAGGCGGTGCGTTGGTCGGCGCTGCCGGAACGCGGTGCCCTCCCTTCGCTGCGATTACTCGCGTGGATCGCAACGCGCATCGGGCGTTGGGCAGGAAGGCTGCTGTTATACCCGATCGCATCTTATTTTGTAATTACTGCATGCGCGGCCCGTCGAACCTCGTACGAATATCTTAAGCAAGTCCGTGGCTACGCAGCGCACTGGTGGCATGTGTTTCGTCATTTTCATTGCTTCGCCGCGACAATCCTGGATCGCCTTTATCTCTTGCGCGGTGAGTTCCAGCGTTTTGACCTGGAACTTCATGGCAAAGAAATCCTGCACGGCCGAATGGAAAGCGGAAAGGGCTGCATCCTTTTGGGTTCACATTTGGGTAGCTTCGAAGTGTTGCGGGCTCTGGGCGTGATGCAGCGAAACCTTCCGCTCAAGGTTTTAATGGACCCAACTCACAACCAAAATATCACCGGATTTTTGGATGCGCTGAATCCGGTGATCGCCAGCACCGTAATCGCGCCGGATCGGGTGGATACTTTGCTGACAGTTAAGGAAAGTTTGGATGCAGGGTTCTTCGTCGGCACTCTAGGCGACCGGGTGTCGAGCGATGGTAAGACAACCCAATGCCAATTCCTTGGCCGGTCAGCCGCGTTTCCGATCGGCCCAATCGTGCTTGCCGCGATGACGCATTGTCCCGTTATTTTATTTTTCGGTCTCTACCGCGGCGGGAATCGCTACGAAATTTACTTCGAACATTTTGCCGACGAGATCACACTGGATCGTGATCGTCGGGCTGAGGGGATCCAGCTGTGGATGCAGCGATACGCCCAGCGCCTGGAGCATTACGCGCGCATTGCGCCTTACAACTGGTTTAATTTCTATCCGTTTTGGAACCAGGCTCCTCCGCGTTAAAAACGTTACAAGGTTTCGAGGGTCGCAAAAGCCTGTGTGCATGGCTCCGATGCCCTGTCGCTTCTCAACAAATCACTTAGGTCTGTTCGATGCCTAACGATCTGCCGATTAACAAAGCAGAAATTCGCACATTGATTCCCCACTCTGGTCTCATGTGTTTGTTGGATCAGGTAACTCGGTGGGATGATCGATCGATTACATGCGCCAGTAACACGCATCGTGATCCCGCTAATCCATTGCGCCGCGACGGACATTTATCTGCTGTCCACGCTTTTGAATACGGCGCGCAAGCGGCGGCAGTCCACGGTGGGTTGCACGCGCGTTCGTTAGGCACAACTGTGCCACCCGGCTACCTGGCGGCATTGCGCGACGCGCGCTTGCATGTGGCGCGGCTGGATGACATCAGATCGCCGCTGCAGATTTCAGCCAACCGTTTGTTTGGAGAAGGCAGCAATGCAGTTTACGAGTGCCGTGTTTCGGCCGGCGATCTTTTATTAGCAAATGGGCGCATTACTATCATGCAACGCATGTGAGTGCTGGAGCCGCGTACTGGCGAGAACTATGTCCCTGACGACTCACAGAGCCGTGGCTACAACGGCGTTTCACATCACGATTCCGCCGTCGACGCACAACACCTGGCCGGTGATGTAACTGGCTTCACTCGACGCAAGAAATGCCACTGCATTGGCGATGTCTTCTGCCGTACCCGTTTTGCCAAGCGGAATTTTTGATTGGATGGAATTCTTAATCTCATCGGAAAGACCCGCAGTCATGTCTGTCGTGATGAACCCGGGCGCTACGGCGTTGACAGTGATATCGCGGCTCGCCAGCTCGCGGGCGAGTGACTTTGTAAAACCGATCAAGCCTGCTTTACTGGCCGCGTAATTTGTCTGCCCGGCATTGCCCATCAGGCCGATGACTGAACTGATATTGATGATGCGACCGCCGCGCTGTTTGATCATCGAGCGAATGATCGCCTGCACAAAACTGAACGCGCCGCGCAAATTCGTGTTAACGACCGAATCCCAATCCTCGAGCGACATTCGCATGGCGAGCCCGTCACGAGTCATGCCAGCGTTGTTAACCAGAATGTCGACCCTGCCAAAATCGTTAAGAATCTCGGCGCCGACTTTTTGAACGGCTATATGGTCCGCGACATCGACCGCGTAGCCTTTCGCTGCCTTGGCGCGGATTGCATTGATCTCGTTTGCAACGTTCTTTGCGTTTGCGTCTGTCCGGCTCACGCAGGCTATACACGCTCCCTCGTTAGCCAGTCGCAGCGCGATAGCTTGTCCGATCCCCCGCCCTCCCCCGGTTACGATCGCAACTTGATTCTCAAATCTCATATAGGCTTCGATTTAGGCGGTAGCTTTCGACATTCCTACACGACAACTCCGTAACGGCGTTGGCGGCGCCCAAATTCTTCCACGGCGGCAACGAGGTCTTTCTTTGTAAAGTCGGGCCACAGTTTAGGCGTGATGTACATCTCGGTATAGGACGTTTGCCAAAGAAGGAAATTGGACAGACGCATTTCTCCCGAAGTGCGAATAAGCAGATCCGGGTCGGGATAGTACCGCGTGTAAAGATGCTTACTGAACATCTCCACATCGATCATTGCCTTGTCGATGTGGCCCAGCTCGACCGCGCGAAGCAAACTTTTGATGCCATCAATGATTTCGAGCCGGCCGCCGTAACTAAGGGCAAGGATAAGAGTCAAACCGGTGTTGCCGGCGGTTTGCTCGATGGTTTTATGAAGTTGTTCCTGCGAGCTCCGAGGTAAATCAGTCAACCGTCCAATGGCCTGAAGACGCACATTCTTCTCGATCAATTCCGGCGTTTTCTCTTTTAAGAATTTTTCGAGCAGACGCATTAGCGCGAGCACTTCACTTTTGGGGCGTTGCCAATTCTCAGCGGAGAAAGCGTAAAGGGTGAGATACTCTACCTTTAATTCGCCACACCCTTCTACGCACTCGCGAACAGCCTGGGCGCCTGCTTCGTGTCCTTTGATGCGTGGAAAACCGCGGCCCTTTGCCCATCGGCCGTTACCATCCATGATGATTGCAATGTGACGAGGAACGCTCTTCACGTTCGATGGCATGACTACAAAACGATTGTCTCACCGCGTTCCGGCCCGACGCTAATCATGGACAATTTTGCTCCGGTTAATACGGAAATGTATCTGACATATTTTCTCGCCGCAGGAGGAAGCTGAGAAAAGGTTTGCGCAGACTGAGTAGAGGTGTTCCAGCCACGGACCTTTTCATAAATTGGTTCGCAATTAGCCAGCCGGCTCGCGTCGCAGGGCGGAACATCCAGGCGTTTCCCATTGAGACGATAAGCTACGCAAACCCGGATCGGATCAACATGATCCAGTCCGTCAAGGTTGGTGATAGCCAGCTCGTCGATCCCGTTGATCATACTGGCGTAGCGGGTTGCCACGGCGTCGAACCAACCGCAGCGGCGTTTGCGTCCAGTTGTCGCGCCAAATTCGCGCCCCAAACCGTGAAGCATTTGCGTCAATTTCATATCTTCGGTAGGCAACGCCCCCTCACCTACACGCGTCGTATACGCCTTCATCACGCCTACTACGCGATCAATCCGATTCGGTGGCACACCGCTGCCCGTGCACGCGCCACCCGCAGTGGTATTTGAGGAAGTCACATAGGGATACGTCCCGTGATCGATATCGAGGAACGTTCCCTGTGCTCCTTCAAAGAGAATCTTTTTGCCCCGCTCCATGGCGCGATGGAGATACACCACCGTGTTGCCGACGAATGGGCGCAGTTTTTCGCCGGCCGCCAGATAGCTTTCATTAACCTCCCGGAAGCTGACAGGCTTCGCGCCCAGTGCCTGGAGAATTCTGTTGTACTCGATGACCTTGGCCTGCAATTTTTTTGAGAACACAATCGGCTGCATCAAATCGGACATGCGCAGGCCCGTGCGCGCTGCCTTATCACCGTAAGCCGGGCCAATCCCGCGTTTGGTAGTTCCAATTCTGGTATGGCCCCGGCGCAGTTCCCGCTGCTCGTCGAGTAGGCGGTGGTAAGGCAGAACCAGGTGAGCGCAGTCGCTGATCATCAAATTCCTGCCAATTGTAACCCCTAGTTTGCGCAAGTCATCGATCTCGCCAAGCAATGCAATCGGGTCGATAACGACGCCGTTTCCAATTACACAAACCTTGCCACGCCGCAGAATTCCCGAGGGGATTAGGTGGAGAATGTATTTAACGCCACGATGGAACACAGTGTGCCCGGCGTTATTGCCACCCTGACTGCGAACAACGATATCAACCTTCGCGGTAAGCACGTCGATAATCTTGCCCTTACCTTCGTCGCCCCACTGCGCTCCAATTAAAATCGTATTGGCCATTGGAATCAGAAATGGGCAAAAAATTTTCCCGATGCATCCGGCAGGACACAGTCGGGACTGCCTACGAATAATAGGTTGGTGGCCTCTGCGTGCAAGAGAATTTGCGCTCCCTACCCACCTTGTTCCTGCTCATGCTCTCAGGAAAACGAAGGAAGGAAGAGCGTGAACGAGAAATGATACCGCGACTTCCTACTGGCGCACACCGACTGGTTCGCCAGTCAGGGCACTGGTGTCTGCCCTTTAGGCGGGGGAGAGGCTATTGGTTGCTCTCTTCCGGATTCCATCAACGTTGGTCGCACGGCGCTAGTCGCCTCCGGCTTCGCAGTTCGTGAACTTGGCCGACGTGCTGTGCTCGTTTGCTCAGAACGACCTTCCTTTTTCGCCGGCCTCGGAGTTTCCGGCACGGCCGGGTTTGGGGTTGGAGCAACCTCGGAATCTGATTGGCCAGATCTCCTCGTCTGTGATGGACTCGGATTGTTCAGCCGCTCGGCGGCAAGGGCTCCCGCCATTCGCATTTGCTCAAGCGTGGGTTCTGCGGATGTAGATCTCTTGGCGCGCGATTTAGGTTTAGCGGGTGTTGGGGATTCTGAGGGAGTTTGCTCTGGAGGGGGGGCTGCTTGCTTGGGAGCTTCGGGCTTCGTTTCGCGAGCCACGATTACCTCCTGCGCGTGCGTTTCGCCGACGAGGATAAAGCTGCAGAGAAGCGCGCAGAAAAATCCCCTCAGCATAAATCGTCGTGATAAACGACGCCAACCCATTCGCAAGCCCCCATTCACAAGACGCTCCGACCTTAACCAGTTTGCCGCTTCACCTGGATTACAGGCAAGGGAAAACGCATCCGCAATTCGTTTTCCAGATAAATTTCAACGTGATGAAATCCGTATTGCTGAAACTGCACTCCGCCAAAATAATGGACGTTGGTCG
>DASZGW010000040.1:0-13859 GCA_035938475.1 Candidatus Udaeobacter sp. | reverse complement strand
GCTCGATGATCCGCCATCGAGATTTAGTGCGCGTTCAATTTTCAAATCCTCAGCGAGCGACGTTGTCGCAAGGATCTTCGCCAATTCTGCCAGCGAAACCCCCGAGCAAACGCCGATCAATGCGCGACTGCCGCTTGTCGTCGCTGCAAAAGTCCGTCGGGCCAGATGGGAATCGTTCAAACCGCTGATGGGCTGGCCTCGATCAACAAGAAACGGCCCGCACTGAATTGCCGCAGTCACTCCCAGACGCCGCGAAAATTCACGAGAGCGCACGATTTGCACTCCTCGGGGTGAGGCCACAAGCACGCCCGTAATCAAGCGCGCGCGCTGCAGTGGCGCGATCATTTGCCCGTTCGCGATTCGCAAACCGAGCGGCGCGAAGTTTTCATTGAAGTACCCGCCATTTACACCGGCCAGAAATTTTTCATGTCTCATCACCTCACCAAGACTGTCCGTGCCACCTTCATTTTGAAGAACACGCAGTATGCAGGACTTTGTAGAAAAGATTGCGAGATCAACGGTGACGCGTTCGCTGCCCACGGGGTTTTCCAGAACAACATGTCTGTGTGCCAGGCCGTCGAGTCCCGGCTCCGACGCGGTCGAGAGAATCGTCCAGTCCGCTTGTGCGGTTGCGGCAAGGGCGAGAAAGAAAAAGGCGCATTTAAAACGCATGAGTCATATGAGCCAGACGCGTCAGACGCTCTTTGCAGAATTGCGAATCCTGTCCCGTCTAGGCTTTACCAGTGTATTTCTGCAGCAGCTCCTGAAAACGCGGATCGCTCCGTAAGGGATCCCAAATGGGATTTACTTTCAGGCCTTCCACCGTCACAGCACTCGGCCGGCTTAACAATCCGTCCAGAATTTCGATCGCCCGATCGCTGTCGCCAAGAATGGAGTAAACTTCCGCTACCCCAGCAGTAATCTCCGGGCCACCAAACGCGTCTTTGCTCTCCGGAAGTAATTCAGTCGCTCGCTGCGCCTCGGCCACTGCGGCGTCCTTTTCGCCGAGTTGCGCGAGCACTTTTGCCAGCTGAATATGGGTCTTTTCGACGTCAGGACTTCGTTTCAGCTCCTCGTCGATCGCCTCCTTCGCCTTTAAGAAAGCCACGTGCGCGCCCACGGTGTCGTTCAAAGCTTTTCGAGCAAAACCGATGGAATAGTACTTCCCGTACAAGGCTCCCGGGAAAGCGGCGAGTCGATCGTCCGGCAGGTTTTCGGCTGCCTCCAATCCTTCCCTATACTTGCGTTCGACGAGAAACACATCCGCCCGGGAAGTGGCGGTCCTGAGCTTCTGCTCGGCGCTCAGTGGCACAGATTTCAGCGCCTCAAATGCTTTTTCTGTAACGCTGAAGTCACCCTTCTCCGCGACGGCCAGCTGGCACTTAACCTCCAAAGGCCCCATGGCGGTGGGATCAAATGCCAGAGCGCGATCAATCGTCGCGTTAGCCTTATCGAAATTCCGCAGCATCTGGTAGTTGAAGGCGAGATTTTGCAACGCCCAGATGTCCTTCGGATTTAGACTGGCTGCCTTTTCGAGATTGTTGGTGGAGTCGGCCCATTTTCCCTGACGTCGCTGGATTGCGCCGATAGCGAGATAAACTTCGGATTCGTTAGGCAATCCGGCTTGCGCGATTTCAAATTCCTTCAGCGCCGCGTCATAATTGTTGTCGCCGTAATAATAGGAGGATCCGCGAGCGAGGTGCGCCTCGGGCAGATCGGGCTGCAATTGCAGAGCCCTCTCGGCCAGGGTCTGAGCTTTTTCGCGACGTTCTGGCGTTCGTTCGAACGTATGCAGAATCCAGCTTTCCAACTGCGAATAGCGCGCAATGGCGAGAGCAAACTTTGGATCGAGTTCGATGGCGCGCTGGTAAAGCTGCTCGCTTTGTTTCAACTTTTCGAAGTCCTCAAGGGCACCGGAAAGGTTGTGGGCCTGGACGAAGGCGAGATAGGCCTCGCCGTTTTCGGTGGGCTTGTGTTCCATCTGCGCTTTTTCGCTTGGCGATAACTTTGCTCGCAGTTCAGTCGCGATCTTTTGGGCCAGATCGGTTTGAATCGCGAACACATCTGTCAGCTCGCGATCGTAATCTTCAGCCCAAATGTGCTCGTCGTTTTCTGCATTAATTAATTGCACGTTGACGCGCACCCGATTACCGATGCGGCGAACGCTGCCTTCGAGAATGTTACCGACTCCGAGCGTCTTGCCGATTTCACGAAGGTTGGATGCCTTCCCTCGATAGGGCATGACCGATGTGCGCGAAATCACCTTTAAATCACCAATCTTCGACAAGTTGGTGAGCACGTCATCTTGAATGCCGTCCGCAAAGTAGGCGTTCTCTTTTTCATCGCTCAGACTTTCGAACGGCAAGACTGCAATCGATTTGTCGATCTTGTGCGCTGAGACGCGAGGCAGCAGAAAGAACCCGGCGGCGGCGGAAATGGCCACGCCGGTTGCTACAAGCATGATTATGTTCCGGCGCCGATGCGATCCGGGCACCGCCGGGGTTGGTGTCGCGCGAATGCCCTGCGCAGTGATGTCGAACGCCCAAGCAAGGATCAGCGCGATTGGAAAGCCGAGCAGCAAAAGGGTGATCACCAAACGCAGCGCCCAGTTTGGCAATTCCCACGCGGGAAATGCGGCCGACGCCAGCTGTATGATGCCGCCAGCAGCGATGATATAAGCCGCCGCCACGCGGTAAACCTTGCGCCGTTTCACTTCCTCGAAGAAGCCGCTGCTCATAACAAGAGATTTGGATCGATCAGGACTATAGCTCAACGGCGAAAATATAGACACGAAAACGAAGCGCGCAGTTTGCTCCACCTGGCGGCTACTCGCTTGTGAATTTTCTCGCGCCGTTCGGAATGATGGCGGTCGTCGAGGGTAAGAAACAGAAGCAGACGCTAAACTTTTGCGTCGTGCTTGTCGAGCAAAGCCTGAAAACGCGGATCACTTCGCAGCGGGTCCCAGACCGGATCAAGTTTCAGAGAGGAAACTGTGATTCCACTGGGCGTACTCAGCGAGTGGTCGAGAAGTAAAAGCGCCTGATCGGTTTCACCTGTCCATGTATAAATTTTGGCGAGCTCAAGCGTAGCTTTTGGTCCCTCGAGAGCATCCTGGGATTCGGGCAGAAGGTTGACCGCGCGTTTGCCTTCGGCGATGGCGGCTTCCTTCTCACCAAGCCCGGCGAGAATCTGACCGAGCAGCGCATGCCGGAAAGCGTCGTTCGGAGCTTCGCGCAGAGATTGTTCTGCAATCGGCCGCGCATGTTCGAAGGCAGAGCGCGCCTTTTCCCTATCATTTAAAAAAGTATAAATTGCGCCCTCTAAAAATTCTCTTGGCTTAGAATCGTGAGAAAGATCTGGCGACAATTGCTTTAGAACAGCGAGAGCCTCCGGGAATTTTCGTTGCAACATCAGGAGTTGCACCCGACCGAACGTGACAAGACCCTCCGGATCGACCCCTGGCGGCATATCCGCCAAGTCTTTCTCCATCATGCTCAGGTCCCCTTTCCAATCCAGCGGAAGCATTGCCTTTGCCGCGCGCGCGCTAAGCGAGTTGGGCGCAGCTTCGATGGCACGACCCAAAATTTTGTCCGCGGTCTCGAAGTTCTTGTTGGCGCGATAATTGTCGGCAAGATTTACGAGAATAAACGAGTCCCTCGGACTGAGGGATACCGCTTTCTCGAAATTGCCGGTGGACTGCGCCCATTTTCCTTGGCGTCGCTCAATGGATCCAATCGCCATGTAAACTTCCGCCGAGTTTGGCAAACTTAGTTTCGCAATCGCAAACTCTCTCAGAGCATTCTGATAATCGCGCTCGCAATAGTAATAATAAAAGCCGAGCGCGAGATGGGCCTCGGGCAAGTTCGGCTGCAAACGAACGGCCTCCTCGGCTGCGGCACGCGCCTTTTCCTTTCGCGCAGCAGTTGGATCGAAGGTGTGATACATCCAGTTGTCGATCCATGCCAATCCCGCGAACGCCTCTGCAAAGTTCGGATCGAGTTTTGTCGCTCTTTCAAAAAGCTGTTCTGCGTTTTCTATATCGCCGCGAAATTTGTCCGGTCGAGTGGACAAATCGTGTGCTTGGACAAATGCCAGATAGGCTTCGCCATTCTGGGTCGGCCTGCGCTCGATTTGCGCTTTCTCCATTGGCGACAGCTTCGCTTGCAATTCGCGTACGATTTGTCGGGCCAGGTCCGTTTGAATGGCAAACACGTCGGTTAAATCCCGATCGTAATCTTCCGCCCACATGTGCTCGTCGGTATCGGCGTTAATCAATTGCACGTTTACACGCACTCGATTGCCGATGCGACGAACGCTGCCTTCTAGGACAGCACCAACGCCCAGCGTCTTCCCGATCTCACGAACGTTCGATGCCTTTCCTCGATACGGCATGACCGAGGTGCGCGAGATCACTTTTAAATCGCCGACCTTCGACAAATTGGTGAGCACGTCGTCCTGAATGCCATCGGCGAAATAGGCGTTCTCCTTCTCGTCGCTCAGATTTTCAAATGGCAACACTGCGATTGACTTGTCGCATTTGTGGGCTGACACGCGCGGCAGGATAAAGAACCCTGCGGCGGCGGAAATGATCACGCCGGTCAGTACGAGCATGATGATGTTCCGGCGACGATGGGAACCGGGCACCGCAGGCGCTGGTGTTGCCACAACGCCCTGTGAGGTGATGTCGTACGCCCAGGCAAGGATGAGCGCGATGGGGAAGCCCATCAGCAGCATAACTATCACCAGACGCAGCGCCCAGTTTGGCAATTCCCATGCGGGAAACGCGGCAGAGGCCAGTTGTATAATCCCGCCGGCAGCGATGATGTAGGCTGCTGCCACGCGGTATACCTTGCGCCGCTTCACTTCTTCGAAGAAGCCGGTCATGGCTACAGCTTTGTCGGTAGAGACCATAAACCAACGGCCCACTATATTGACAACCAACGGCCCACCATATTGACACGCCAAGTGGCGCTGGCGTTCACTTAATGCCGGTAGCCAGCACAGTTTGAAAGTGCGGGCCCTGCTTTTCCCGCGACACAACGCTCACTTCAATTTGCCGGAAGCCGCTCTTTTCCAGGAATTGGTGTAATTGCACTTCGCTGAAGCCAAGCCAATGGTCTGCATATAGGTCCCGGGCCCGTTCGAATCGGTGGCTCAACAGATCGAGAATCGCCAGCCGGCCGCCGCGTTTCAGAATCCCGTGGGCGGCAGCGACCGCTTGCTGGGGATGAATGGCGTGGTGTAACGCCTGGCTCAAAATCGCCAGATCGACGCTGTTTTTAGCAATCGGCGGATCTTCAATGTCGCCAAGCCGGTATTCGAGGTTCTTGATTTCGTGTTTCTTTGCCAATTGCGCCCCGAACTCGACCATCTTCGGCGAATTATCGATGGCGATGACCTTGCGTGCGTTTTTAGCCAGCAATTGCGAAAGGGTTCCCTCGCCCGCACCCAGGTCGGCGACTGTTAACGGGGGCAGTAAAGTAATAAGCGTATGCGCCAGCGCTTTCCACGAGCGGCCCGGCACATAACTGCGGCCAAACTTGCCGGCCAGCTCATCAAAGTATTTGCGCGCCTTGTCCTGGCGTTTGTGCAGGACAAGCTTCAGACTGGTCCGATCGCGTGATGTTTCCGCCAGTTCGCGGGCGAGCAGCCGGGTAATTTCTTCAACGCGCTCGCGCTGTGAATTCCGTCCGTGATGGTTGGCGCCGTAATACACGTTTTTACCTACCCGTCGATCGGAAACGACGCCCGCGCGCTTTAATTGAGCGAGATGACTGGAAATGCGCGATTGGCCCATTCCCAGAATCTGCTGCAACTCTGCCACGGAAAGCTCTTCCTGCTCCAAAAGAAGCAACAGACGCACCCGGGTCGGGTCGGCCAGCAGCCGCAACAAATTAATAGTTGACGCCATGAGAGTAGGCTACGATATATCGACGCATCATGATTGGTCAATATGTCGTATGGGCAACAGTCAAATTGTTAAAAGAGTTACATTGTTACAACGGCCACGTGATCACGCGCTCTACCCATCCGATTTAACGTTGTAACTTTGTAACCGATCACTTCGTGTAGCCATGTCTCGCCGTTACATCTTTTCATCCGAATCCGTCACCGAAGGTCATCCCGATAAAGTCTGCGATACCATTAGCGATTACGTTCTTGACGCATGCCTCGAGCAAGATCCGTTAAGCCGCGTCGCTTGCGAAACTCTTGCAAAAGGTAACCTTGTCGTGCTCGCAGGCGAAATCACAAGCAACGCAAAGTTTGATTTTGAGGACCAGGTCCGCGCTGGCATACGCGACATCGGGTACGTGAACGGCGATTGCATTTTTCACGCCGACACCTGCCGGGTACTGTGCGAAATGAGCGAGCAATCGCGGGACATTAAGCAAGGTGTCGACGAAGCAGCAGCCGATGGGAAAGCCACTGCGGAGCAGGGCGCTGGTGATCAAGGTTTGATGTTCGGCTTTGCCTGCAATGAAACCCCTGAGCTGATGCCTGCGCCTATCTCTTTCGCCCACAAACTCGGGCGCGAGCTCACGCGACTCCGCAAAGCCGGCGAAATTCCCTGGCTGCGACCGGACGCAAAGACGCAAGTCTCGATCGAATATGACGGCTACAAGCCGCTGCGAGCCACGACCGTGGTTGTTTCTTCGCAGCACGCCGAGGACGTGAAACAAAAAGAAGTCCGCGAGACTTTGCTCGAACTTCTCATCAAGAAAGTGATGCCGGCGGAATGGCTTGATTCGAAGACTTCCTATTTGATCAATCCAACAGGCCGGTTCGTAATTGGCGGTCCCGAGGGCGACGCGGGCATCACCGGTCGCAAAATCATCTGTGATACCTATGGCGGGATGGGACGTCACGGCGGTGGCGCGTTTTCCGGAAAAGACCCAACGAAAGTGGATCGTAGCGCCGCTTACATGGGGCGCTGGGTGGCGAAGAACGTCGTCGCATCCGGCCTGGCGGACCGATGTGAAGTTCAGTTCGCCTATGCCATCGGTCATCCCGAACCGGTAAGCGTCAGCGTTGATACTTTCTGCACCGGCAAGGTGGACGAGGAAAAACTGGAGCGCGCGATCTGGGAAGTTTTCAGTTTCAAGCCCGCCGAGATCATCAAACAACTCAATCTGCTTCGCCCGATCTATCGCAAGACTACCAACTACGGTCATTTCGGACGCGTTGACGATCTGGATGCGATCACCTGGGAAAAAACAGACAAGGCGGAAGCGCTAAAGCAGGCTGTTAGATAGACACTCCGAACACTTTCATGAGCGCAACAACGACTGAATCGAAGACAAAACAAGATTACAAAGTCGCCGACATTTCATTGGCTGATTTTGGAAGAAAAGAAATTTCCATCGCGGAGAAGGAGATGCCGGGGCTGATGGCTATTCGCGAAAAATACGCCCCACAGAAACCGCTCTCAGGCGTGCGCATCACGGGCTCGCTGCACATGACGATCCAGACCGCGGTGTTGATTGAAACGCTGACCGATCTTGGCGCAAGTGTGCGCTGGGCGAGCTGTAATATTTTCTCGACGCAAGATCATGCCGCAGCAGCGATCGCCAAACGCGGCATCTCGGTTTTCGCCTGGAAAGGCGAATCGTTGGAAGATTACTGGCGATGCACCTATCGCGCGATTTCGCATGCCGAAGATAAAGGTCCGCAACTGGTGGTCGACGATGGCGGCGACGCCACGTTGCTGATTCACAAGGGCTATGAGCTCGAAGAAGGCAGCGATTGGGCCAGGACAAAATCGGCGAACAAGGAAGAACAGGTAATCAAGGATTTGCTGCTGGAGATTCATCGTGAGAATCCCTATCGCTGGCACGAGATCGTAAAGGATTGGCGAGGCGTTTCCGAAGAGACCACAACCGGCGTGCATCGACTCTACAAAATGCATCAGGAAAACCGGCTACTGGTTCCTGCCATCAACGTGAACGATTCCGTCACCAAATCGAAGTTCGATAATCTCTACGGCTGCCGGCATTCGCTGGTCGATGGATTAAATCGCGCGCTGGATGTGATGCTTTCTGGAAAGGTCGCCGTGGTTTGCGGTTACGGCGATGTCGGCAAAGGCTGCGCGCAATCATTGCGCGGTCAGGGCGCGCGCGTCGTCATCGCCGAGATTGATCCGATCAATGCGTTGCAAGCGGCAATGGAAGGCTATGAAGTGACGACTGTCGAAGAGACGCTCGGTCGCGGCGACATTTACATCTCGGCGAGCGGCAACGTCGATGTGATCACGTTCGATCACATGCAACGAATGAAAGATCAGGCGATCGTCGCAAACATCGGCCACTTCGACAACGAGATTCAGGTTGATGCACTCAACACAGCCAAGGGCGTGAAGAAAACCAATATCAAGCCCCAGGTGGATAAGTACACATTTCCAGACGGTCACGAGATCTTTCTTCTCGCCGAAGGTCGATTGGTAAACCTCGGATGCGCGACCGGTCATCCGAGCTTCGTCATGTCGAATTCGTTTTCAAATCAGGTTCTGGCCCAGCTGGATCTGTGGAAAAATCGCGACACTTACAAGGTTGGCGTTTATGTTCTGTCGAAGAAACTCGACGAAGAAGTCGCCCGTCTGCACCTGGAAAAAATCGGCGTGAAGCTCACCAAGCTTTCCGAAAAACAGGCCGACTACCTCGGCGTTCCAGTCGACGGTCCGTTCAAATCAGAGCACTATCGGTACTGATTTTTACGGAGGGCATGCAACGGGACACGGAACGTTCCTCCCGCTTCTTCAATATTGTTTGATTTCATCTGCTTAACTCCGCGCTCGTGACTTGAACGTAGCCGCAGTTCGATTGTCCGGCATGTCGCCACCTTCCCAAAATGTGAACGCGCTGGTTTTTGTTTACCGCGTCGGTGAGGACGTCTGTTTCACGTCTCGGTGCTCCCAGCCAGACGGTTGATCGGGTGCCGTGAAAATCGAACATAATTTGCGGGGTGCACGGCTCACCGGCATACAGCGAAACCCACCCGACTTGATCGAAACGCAAACCGACCGCAGCCGCCCTAACCTGCGGCGCCGGCTTCTTTATTTGGGCGCAACCTGCCATGCCCGCGAGAGCGATTCCCGCGAACAAAGACTTTGATAACAAGTTTTTCATACTAGAGTCCGTTTTATTCTGAGCGTAATTGGGCATTTTCGTCCAACGCTCCGCGATACTGTGGCAGGTCGTCGATGATCTTGTCCCACGGGGGCCGATCGTCCACGAACGTGTGAAATTGCGGCCGAATCCCCGGATCATCGTCGAAGGCTCCCATCCGAATTGACACTTGATCGCCCTCCGGCCAATCGCCACCAAACAAGCTCGAGCCGCAATTAACACAAAAAGCTTTCACTGCACCCTCTCCTTTTCCGTACACGCGAATCAGGTCTTCGCCCTGTAACAAACGGAATTGCTTCTTCGATACGCGTGCCTGCGTGCAGACTGCCGCCCCGGAATGCTTGCGGCAGCGTTCGCAATGACAGTGACCTGCCCTGATGAAAGGTGGCTCAACCTCGAAACGGACTCCGCCGCAGAGGCAACTTCCTCGAACAATCTTACTCATGCCTTACTCCTTCGCGGGTTTGTAGGGTTTGTAGCGTGATAAAAAACAGCGGCGTTAGCGAGTAAAGCGCTAACGCGATTCGCGGATTCAAGAATGTCGCGGCGAATCGACAAAAACAAGGGCGACATCTCGCTCTATCGAGCATTCAACGTCCGGCGCTTCAGAGCGGCGATTTTTCGCGTCAGATAAGCTGAGAAATAACCTGCGTAGCGCTTCTGCAATTCGCGACGGTGCCAGTCTTTGCCAGTCAGAGTCTTGCGGCAATTAAGCGCGCCGCATTTGCATTCAACGGAGTAATCATCGTCGTCGGTTGTCGCCCAATCGTGGGTGAGTTCCTCGCCTGCGCGGATATCACGCATCGCCACGAAGGTGATCTCGCCGCGTATTCCGAGATTCGCATCGCAAGAATGATTCGAATACAACATCGATAGCTCGCGCTCTTCGTCGGTCACCGGCGCGATGAACAAATCGTCGTCGATCTGAATTTCCACCGGCCCAAGCCGTGGCGTGATCTTTTTTCGCAAAGTTTTTCGATCGACGATACGGCCGCCTTTTACCGCCACGATTTCGTTTTTGGCAATGTCCGCAGTCGCAAATAAACCGCGTCCGTGAATTTTACTCTCGCGGACTTCGGTTTTCGGCGAGAGATAGGAAACGCGTATCATTAGCGATGATCTCTTGTAGAGGCGGTTGCCACGGCGAACGTCTCCGATTGTAGCGGCAGGCGTGTCGCCTGCGCGATTTGAATTTTGCGGCTGACACAGCCGCCTCTACAGTTGTCGATCTTATAATGAAAGCACGTCCAGCGGCGATCATTTTCATTCTCGTTACAGTGACGCTCGACATTTTGGCGATGGGTTTGATCATCCCCGTTTTGCCGAAGCTGATTCTTGATTTTCTTGGCGGCGAGATGACCGATGCGGCAAAATGGACCGCCCGTTTCGCGGTGGTCTTCGCGCTGATGCAGTTCTTCTGTTCACCCTTGCTCGGAGTTTTGTCAGATCGGTTTGGAAGACGCCCAATCATCCTGCTCTCAAATCTGGGTCTCGGATTGGATTACATCGTGATGGCGATGGCGCCGACGTTGAACTGGCTCTTCCTCGGTCGAATTATTTCCGGCATTACGACTTCAAGCATTCCGACCGCGATGGCCTACATCGCCGACGTTACGCCGAAGGAAAAGCGAGCCGGAGCATTCGGCATGATCGGCGTGGCATTTGGGATCGGATTCACGTTCGGACCAGCGATTGGTGGATTGGCAGGCGATTTCAGTCCGCGTCTCGCGTTTTGGATTGCAGCCGCTCTTAGCCTAACGAATTGGCTCTGGGGTTACTTCTTCGTTCCGGAATCCTTGCCGCAAAATCAGCGAAAACAATTCGAGTTGCGGCGTGCGAACCCGGTCGGCTCGCTGACGCTGTTGCGTTCTCATCACGAACTTTGGCGGCTGACCACGATCCAATTTCTGGCCTATCTCGCACACAATGTGTTTAGCGTCTGGGCGCTTTACGCGATTTATCGCTACAGCTGGAGCCAGGGAATGATCGGACTGTCGCTCATGGTGGTCGGGATCGTCACTGCCGCGATTTCCGGCGGACTGACCGGCGTAATGGTGAAACGTTTCGGCGAAAGACGGACTCTTTACATTGGCCAGTTTTTTGGATCGAGCGGAATGCTGGTCGCCGGCCTGGCAAAAACGGGCGCGTGGCTGCTGGCTTCGATCCCAATCATTTCACTTTGGAATATTTCCATGCCAGCCGCGCAGAGCATGATGACTCATCGCGTCAGCGAACGCGAACAAGGCGAATTGCAAGGCGCGCTCCAGAGCATGCGTTCGATCACGTTCATTGTCGGCCCATGGTTGTTTCTTCGGATTTTTGGATGGTTTATCGATCCGAAAAATACAATTCACCTTCCTGGCGCGCCGTATTATCTGGCAGCCGCGCTTCTTTTTACCGCGATGTTAATGTCGACACGCATCAAGCAACGACCAGTCGAATCACAAACGGACATGCCACAGAACGTGCCGTTGGCGCCACCGGAAGTCGCCGCCACAGGCGCTGCACCGTTTAGCGAAGGGAAAGAAAACATTTGAGCATCCGCATCGCGTCAGCGATTGAATTGATGTGAGAGCAATTGCGCGTTGCCTGATCATTGCAGTTGCGATCTGCTCATGGTTTACGATTTCAAATCATTGTGCCTTCGCTGCGCTGGCAACGAAGACAGACTCGGTGCAAGCCGGGTGCCCGTTTCATTCCAAGCCTGCGAAACAAGGTAGGCCGCCGGCTGGAGCGCAGTGCTGCAAAATTTTGCGCGCGGTTGCTCCGGTTGTCACCAAAAGCTGGATGCGTGACCACGCGAATTTTTCCAGCGCCGATCTTAGCCTGGAACAACACGCGTGTGTCGAGTGTTCGCGAACTGCCCTGGCACCGCGATCTCTTGATACCGGGCCCCCCGATGCGCATTCGTTCGCTGAATTAATTTTGCAGCGGAGCCTTCTCGCTCACGCTCCACCGTCCCTGGCCTAACCAGTCCCGAAACATTTCGGGGTCGCGAATCTTCCCGCTGTAGCGGCAGGCGTGCCGTCTGCGTTTGCCCAGACCGTTCGCAGCCGACACGGCTGCCACTACAGAAAACGCACAGGCCACATGCAGAAACGAATCTCGATTCTAATCATCACACTTGCGCTCGCGATTAGCGCCGCAGCACAGGTAGGGGCGATTGATCCCAATCGCCCGGACAAGGACCACGATTATGAGCAGGAGCATGAGAAGAAACAGAAATACACGTGCCCCATGCATCCCGAAGTGATTACGGATCGTCCCGGCAATTGCCCTAAGTGCGGAATGACACTTGTACCGAAGGAAGAGAAGAAGCAGTCAACGCTCAACTCCGATAAATTGCGAGCAGGCACGCAACGCTCAGCGTCCAATCATCAGTCGCATTTGTTGCATCAGTCTCACTCGATGCATGAGCAGGAGATGCATTCGCCTTCGCATGAGGGCCACGCGATGCAGATGGAGATGCATTCTTCCATCGACCTTGCCGATCCCATGAGCCGCGAAGGTTCTGGAACAAGTTGGCTGCCGGATTCATCTCCAATGTATGGAAAGATGTTCATGTTCGGTAACGACATGCTCATGCTGCATGGAGCGATTTTCCCGCGTTACACCAACGTAAGCACACGACGCGGCGACGACCGGATTGATGCGCCCAACTGGATCATGGGCATGTATTCGCATCCGCTCGGCGACAGCGCGCAAATCGGCGCACGCTTGATGATGAGCCTCGATCCCCTCACCGAAGGCGGACGAGGTTATCCGCTCCTATTTCAAACCGGCGAATCGTGGCACGATCAGCCGCTGCACGATCGCCAGCATCCGCACGATCTCTTCGATGAGCTATCAGTCAGTCTCTCGCAAAAGCTCAATCACGATTTTAGCGCGTATGTCTATTTCGGCTATCCGGGCGAACCGGCGCTCGGCCCGCCGACATTTATGCATCGCCCATCGGCAATGGATGATCCCGATGCACCGATTGGACACCACTGGCAGGATTCGACGCACATCACGTTCGGCGTGGCCACAGCCGGTCTGGTTTGGCGTAACCTGAAAATTGAAGGCAGCATTTTCACCGGTCGTGAACCAGACGAAAACCGTTACGACTTCGATCGGCCGCGTTTCGATTCTTACAGCGGCCGCATTTCATGGAACCCTACCAAAAATCTCGCGCTGCAAGTTTCACACGGCTACATCAAAAGCCCGGAAGCGCTTGACGCCAAGACAAACATCCACCGCACGACCGCATCGGCCATTTACAATCTGCCGCTCGGTCACGACAGCAATTGGTCAAACTCGTTCGTCTGGGGCCAGAATAACGCCACCAGTGAGGGCAAAACGCAATCGTTCCTAATCGAATCAAATTACCAGCGCGGCCGCGATACAGTTTATCTCCGCTGGGAGCGCGTAGAAAAGTCCGGTCACGAACTGGTTCTCGATCCACAGGATGAATCCCGCATTTTCACAATTGGCGGATACACCATCGGTTACGTGCGCGATTTGTCGCACGGCAAAGGCGTGGACATCGGACTCGGCACCCAATTCACCATCAACGATCGACCTGATCGACTCGATCGCTACTACGGAGACGATCTGGGCTACGCGTTCCAGTTTTTCCTGCGTATCCGCCCCTCTTTACACACTCATGGCGGGCACGAACACGGCGAGCATGTTGCCGGAATTGAAAAATAACGCAACCGATCGCAAATCAGCCCAGCGCGCCGCGCGGATCGCGCT
>DASZGW010000039.1:0-22117 GCA_035938475.1 Candidatus Udaeobacter sp. | reverse complement strand
CCTTATCCCGGTAACATTTTATGTGATCGAACGGCTCTCTGGCGGACGTAAAGAAAACACGACAACGTCCCAAGTTAGCAAGCTGGAGTCGGAGTCTGCGACTAAAACGTAAAGAAGTGGCGATTGTAGACAGGCATTCTGGTTGTCAGGCAACGCGGGGTCTCGCGTGGCTGCACGTTTTGATCGATAGGCAGAATGCCCGCCGACCCCACAGCTAGGATGGCTGTGCTTCTCATAATCTTTGTTGCTACTTCCACTGGTTTGCAGTGCCAACGGCATCTTCTCCGTAACCGCCAGTAACATCAATTGTCCGATCTGGCGGGTAGGCCTTCAGCGGGTAAGGCGGCTTGAACACCGCGAATGCGTTGGACGCAACAAACAGCAACCAGAGCACGAATGCGATAACCGCTGGTTTATTCATTTTCATACTCGAACTTTATCGATGTCGTCTTTCTCTTGCCACGGCGCGTACGATGGATCTTGCGGTGCTACACAAGAAAGTATTGCGATTCCCTCTTTCGGCCTATAGCCCAACGGGCACAAGGTCGGGGTATCATTCACATGGCGAGATGGCGGCCTTTGCGTTTCTCTCTAAGGAGGGATAACAAATGACCTCGCCGGTAATACTGGAAAATCTCGCGAATGCGAAATAGCAGCCCTCTGTTGTCCCCATGTATCCTCAATCATGAAAATGAACGTCCCAATCGAAGAAGCAACGGACGCTGATCGCGCCATAGCTAATCGGACTTTTGGAAACGGCGATTTGCCGAGTGCGCCTGGAGCTGCGATCTCCCGCCGCAATCCATTCCCGCTGCGCACCCTGATGGTTTGTTTCACAGCCTGGCTTATAGCCACGGAGGTCCTCATATTCGATGAAGTTAAATTTAACGCGAACGCGGCGTTACTCGAACAAGCCGCGCGAGCGCTTCGCGGACCAGAGGTTGTTGTTCCGAGCGAACGGTCGCCCAATTTCCCAAGCGGCTCCAAAATGCAAAACCTGTAAGGCAAAACCTCCGACGAATGAAAATCTGTTCTCCTCAGCGGCAGCAAATGCAAAGCGATCTCCTGCGATGCAGCGTGACGGAAAGATTATCACTTTTGGATAGCGAAAAATCTCTCGCAGTGACGAAAGCGAGTAAGGAGCGCAAACCGGAGTGGCGTGCCACTCCTCGCAGCCCTGGCACGTACGAAGCTCCGGCTTGAAGAGTGTGAGTAAGAGTAATGCTAAGAGGGAGAGGAATAATAAGGGAAACGCTTATGAGCAGGACTATTGAAGCTATGAAGCAGCACATGGGACCTACTAAACCAACTCCTGCGGCAAGCGCTGACAAGAGACCTGCCGCAAAGAGCGGCACGTTTGCAATCGGCGGCGACCTTCCCGTCCACCGGTTGGGCTACGGCACGATGCAACTGACAGGTCCTGGCATTTGGGGAGAGCCAGCTGATCGAGCGCAAGCGATCGCAGTATTGCGCCGAGCGGTCGAGCTCGGCATCAACCTCATCGACACAGCGGATTCCTATGGACCGTATGTAAGTGAAGAACTGATTCGCGAGGCATTGCATCCTTACCCAGAAGGGCTTGTTATCGCCACTAAGGCGGGTCTCACCCGACCTGGCCCTGGCAGGTGGGTTCCGCTAGGGAGGCCTGAGTATTTGCGACAGGAATGCGAGATGAGCCTGCGACGGTTGGGTGTCGAGCGAATCGATTTGTTCCAGCTACACCGCATCGATCCAAAGGTTCCGCCTGACGATCAGTTTGGAGTGCTGCGAGACCTTCAGAAGGAAGGAAAGGTCCGACACGTTGGTCTTTCGGAGGTCAACGTAGCCGAGATCGAAGCGGCGCGTCGGATCGTTTCTATCGCCACCGTGCAAAATCAATACAATCTCGCGTACCGGAACTCCGAAGATGTGCTCGATTATTGCACTCGCGAAAACATAGGCTTTATCCCGTGGTTTCCACTCGCAACGGGCAACCTCGCGAAATCACATGGCGCACTGACAAGAATGGCCAGGCACCTCGGCGCCCAGCCCGCGCAAGTAGCTCTCGCTTGGTTGCTCAAGAAATCCCCTGTAATGCTGCCGATCCCGGGAACTTCAAAGGTAAAGCACCTCGAAGAGAATACTGCCGCAGCCCTGCTAGATCTCGATGATTCAATCATGGAGGAGTTAGCTAGCGAGTGACGAAGCACGATTGAAGAATGACGAAAAAAATAGGACCGACCAGCGCTTTGGTCCTATCCCGAACGAGGGAGCACGAACGACCTCGCCAGTAGTACTGCAAAATCCCGCGTACGCGAAATAGCACCTCGTCTGATGGTCGGCGATCAATCTGACGATGAAAACGAACACTCTTTCAACCGCATCGAATGAGGTTCGAGCCTACGCCCAACTTCAGCACGAAATACACGATGCGCTACGTGTGCAGCATCCCGAGTGGGTTAGGCCCAATCGTGATTGTCCCACCTGCGAATCTTACGAGTCGCGACTCGCAGAACTGCTCGGTCTTTCTCCATCTACCGAACATCGTTCGGCGGCCTAATCGACACCTGCGAACTGAACAACATAAATTATGAATCCAAACACTAAAAAACTAGACGGTAAAGTTACGGTTGTGACCGGCGCGTCGAAGGGCATCGGCGCCGGCATTGCCAAACATCTCGCAGCCGAAGGCGCGGCAGTAGCCGTAAATTATTCCTCCTCAAAGGAGGGGGCGGACAAAGTCGTTGACGAAATTACGAAGCGCGGCGGAAAAGCCATCGCGGTACACGCCGACGTCGCGAAGAAGAAAGACATTGAGCGCCTATTCGCCGAAACGAAAAAAACGTTCGGCCAGCTTGACATTCTGGTTAACAACGCCGGAGTTTACGAGTTTTCTCCGCTGGAGAACGTTACAGAGGAACATTTCCACAAGCATTTTGACGTGAATGTTCTCGGCCTGCTCCTCACATCACAGGCGGCGCTAAGATATTTTGGCCCGGACGGCGGCAGCATTATCAACATCAGTTCGGGCGCCAGCACGCTCACTCCACCGAATACTTCAGTTTACTCAGCTACAAAAGCCGCGGTCGATGCCATAACGAGGACGCTGGCCAAGGAGCTCGGACCGCGCAAGATCCGAGTCAACGCCATCAATCCCGGAATGGTGATTACCGAAGGCGTGGTCACGGCCGGATTCGACAAGAGCGATTTTCGCAAACAATTGGAATCGCAGACTCCACTTGGCCGCATCGGACAAACAGAGGATATCGCGCCTGCCGCTGTCTTTCTCGCTTCCCAGGATTCCGCGTGGATAACTGGCGAAACGCTGGTGATTGCAGGCGGGCTTCGCTAACTGAAACAACCAGGATCAAGGGCTTATGATTGCGAACAGAGTCGCATTGATCACTGGTGTTTCTTCGGGAATTGGTCGAGAGACAGCCCGACTGCTGGCCGAGCGCGGAGTACGTGTTTTCGGAACGGTACGAGACCCTAGTCGCGTCGCTCCCGTCGCCAAGGCGGAGTTTGTTCTCCTGGATGTCACCGATGATGCGAGCGTACAGAATGGCGTGAAGTCAGTCTTGGATACGGCGGGAAAGATAGACATCCTGATTAACAACGCGGGTTACTCGATAGCCGGGGCATTGGAAGAAACAAGCGTTGAGGAAGCGCGTCTCTTGTTTGAGACGAATTTCTTTGGGGTGCTACGGGTAACCCAAGCTGTTCTTCCGTCGATGCGCCGCCACAGTTACGGTCGCATTGTCAACATCAGCTCCATGCTCGGCGTTCTTCCCGGCCCTTACCGCGGGATGTATGTCGCGAGCAAGCACGCGCTGGAGGGGTACACCAAAACGTTGGATCACGAAGTAAGGATGTTCGGCATCCGAGCAATGCTAGTGGAACCCATGTATACAAAGACCAGAATCATCAAGAACGAAAAATCTGTGCAAGCAGCTATTCCAGCCTACGCGGATCAAAGACAGCGGATGACGGAAATCATTGAGAAAGAAACCGCCAATGGGGACGATCCTAACACTGTTGCTGAAGTCGTTTACGCCGCTGTGACGGCCAGGTCACCGCGTTTGCACTACCCGGTAGGCGAAGGCGTAATGTTGAGTCGGCTGCACCGGTTCGCTCCAGAGCGCATGTTCGACAAACAATTTCGGAACCGGTTTCACCTTGACCAAGCTGCATAACCTGTCCGAAAGACGAACAATGTGCCGAGGGATCGGACATTCCTTGAGCAGTGCGTTTTGTTACTTCTTCGTCGTTAGACATTCGTCGCTCGACATTTCTCCATTCGTGCATTCGTGCGATTTGCGGGCTGCTCCACCTTGCCAACTTGAGCTTGAACACTTCGTTAATTAGACACTCACTCGAAAGAGGGAGTGTCGACCAACTCTTCGGTGGCATCGCAAAATCCCACACAAGCGCATTTAGCTGGAATGGAATCGTAATCGAGTGTTGTAGGCATGAAAGCCACTCACTCCCTTGATCGATTAGTGCCGCAGGAAGCATCGAGCCATTCAACACTTCGAATCACAAGCGCACAGTGGCATCTACGACGACGCGATGCACTTCCATTACGCGAGGCGATTCCGCTTTGGTTCGCCATCTCCAGTCCGTTGATCGGTTTAATAATCGGATTTCTCGGCGCCTGGTTTGTCACTTGGCTGACTAGCTAGGAAACCAACAGGAACAACAACGTTATCGAAAGAAATATGAACAAGGTAATTGAAGCAGACTTCCTGCCCCGCGAAACCGACGTCGATTTCTCCTCGCCGAATTCGGCTCCAACCTCCGAGGTCAACGAAAAGCGGCGAATCCTGATTGTTGATAACGACACGAACGCCACTCACCTCGTTAGAATCCTTCTCGAAAAAACAGGCCAGTATCAGGTGCTTGAAGAGAACAACTCTACCGAGGCTTACCGGAGCGCCCGGATTTTTCGGCCAGACCTCATCTTGCTGGATATAGTCATGCCCATCAGAGACGGAGGCGAAATCGCATCACAAATTCGCGCGGACCCCGAATTGCAAAACACACCCATCATTTTCCTCACGGCGCTCGTTACGCCGACCGAAGCCAAGGCTGGCGTACACATCGACGGGCATCCATTTCTTGCCAAGCCAATCAATATTCAAGAGTTGATCGACGCCATCGACGAGCATCTGCCCGCGAAGGCAAAACTCTTCGGCTGAAAGCGACGCCCGGCTTCGATACTTGGGAATTTTTAAAAAGTTAAATTGTTTCAGACATCTCTCATTGTGGAGCTACGTACCTTCTGGTTACTGCATCTCTCCAAAGAGAGACCGCAAAATCCCACGGAATCGCAATCGCCAAGGAGGACATTAGCTATGACTTTCATGGTATGAAAAGAATTACATTATTGGGTTTAGCAGGGATCGCTTTTGTTAGTCTTAGTCAACCAACGTGGGCAGGTCCTCGCGGCGGCGGAGGCGGTTTTGCTGGCGGCGGCCACATTGGCGGCGGCGGCCGCGTCGGGGGCTTTGCTGGTGGTGGCTCCCGCGCCGCGCCAGCCTTTTATGGTGGTGGCTTTCGAGGAGCACCGGCTTTCCGTAGCAACGGGGCATACTTTGCCGGCCGAAGTGTCGGCAGATCAAGTGCCGCTCCTCGATTCTATTATGGTGGCAATCGCATGACCGCCGTGCGCCCGCACGGATTCACTCGCCCAGTCGGTCGGTACACAAGCCCATATGCTGGCAGAGCCGCTGTAGCAAATCGTCAACCAGGTCGCGTTGGCTCAATTGCCACTTCGGCACGTCGTCAGCCAAATCGCGCTGGCTCAATCGCAGGACGGAACCGGGCTTCGGATCCGCGGACTTCGACGGCAGCAAATCGTCAATCCTTTGTGAGGAACCACGCATCTGAGCGACATGACGCGAATAACTGGCATCGCGATTGGGACAGACATCACTCCCACTTCGATCACAACCGGGTGTTTGTCTTTGTTGACGGCTTCTGGTGGGGACTGGACCCTGGATATTACCCTTGGGAGTACGATCCTTACTACGACAACGGCGATTACCCTTACAATTCCTCTTATGGTAACCCCTACGATTACTATAACTACTCCCCATACAACAATGATGATCAGCTTGGTTACTCCGATTCAGGTCAATCCGTGGCGGCCAGCGCAACTGTAAGCGCTATTCAATCGGAGCTTGCGAAGCTTGGTTACTATAACGGCGCGATCGACGGAACTCTTGGCGACCAAACAGAGGCCGCCATTGCCCGTTATCAAGAAGACAGCGATCTAAGCGTTACAGGGACAGTGGACGCGGCCACGCTCCAATCGCTTGGAATCAGGTGATGAGAATCCGTAGGGACGGACCGCTGGGCCGTCCATCTCATTCGGCGTGCCCAGCGGTCGCGCCCTAGCAAAACGCATCGGCCCTCCTTTACGGTAAAGCTTCTGTTAAAATTCCATTGCTGCCAGGACCGGAGACGACTTTGCTTGCGTTACGTTTAACAGGAGTATCGCTTGTGATCCGACAGCAAGATTTTGTTCAGCCCGAGCAATTAAATTTCAAAGACGACGGTATTTTTCCAAGTAGTCTCCTGCCCTTGCTGGTCTATCGAGATGCGATCACGAACGACGCCAAAGATCCTGCTTCTATTTTCGAGCAACGTTTTGCAGAGAATGACTGGACCAACTCGTGGCGAGACGGTGTCTATTCCTTTCCCCATTATCACAGCACGTCGCATGAAGTGCTGGGTGTTTATTCTGGCGCTGCCACTCTGCGAGTCGGCGGCAATCACGGCAAGAACGTGGAGGTGCGTGCGGGCGATGTAATTGTCATTCCCGCTGGCGTGGCACACCAGAATGTGGGTGCCAGCAACGATTTTGGCGTGGTAGGAGCTTATCCCGGCGGTCGCCAGTGGGATTTGCTTCGGGGTCTCCCGGGCGAGCGCCCGAAGGCCGAGCACAATATTGCGGCTTTACCAATGCCGGAGAACGATCCGATTTACGGAGTCGAAGGCCCATTACGGCGAATTTGGAAAGACGCTGGTGCAAGCTCGAAGTAATTCATCGGGGAGATGAACAGATTGTAGGGCAAGCGCATCGCTTGCCAGGCGCTGATGTGAATTGGGAACGCGCGGCTTGGCAGGCGAAGCGCCTGCCCTACAATTATTGTTCCTCATTGAACTCGAACCGGTACGGCCAATCTTTCCACTGCCTTACGAGGCCTGCTCGAACCGGATTCTCCTGGATGTAAAGCCATTTTTCGTGAAGCGACTCGTCGGAGCGTAACAAACGATCAAAACAACCAGGCTGCCATTCCCAGGACGCATTCAAATCTTTTCGCATCCATCGTTTCAGCGCAGCGGAGAAATTGCCAAGTCGGCCGTCGCGCTCACTTGGCGCAACGACAATATGAAGATGATCGGGCATTAGGATCGCCGCTAGAACGCGCCATTCTCGAAGCCTTGCAGCAGCATTTTTTAATGCATTGAAAGCTGCCTCGTTGGCCAACACCTGTTTGCGGTCTTTAACGCAGATTGTGACGAAATAGATTACTGATTGCTCCCAACGCAGCCGAACGGGAATCCGTGGCGAGTGGCCCATTCTGGAAGTTTGGCAGACGCTGCGCCCGCCCTACAACGTTTTTCTTACGTCATAAGAATCGCGAATTGTAGGGCAAGCGCATCGCTTGCCATTCCATTCTCGCGCGTACGCCAACACGGCATAAGTTCTCGAGATGACTTCAGCGAAACAAACTTCTGTCACTGCAAAGTTCAGGAAGATGCACGAGTCAGGATGTTTCGTGCTTCCAAATCCATGGGACATCGGAACGGCGATCTATTTGGAACATCTCGGATTCGAAGCGCTCGCCACCACTTCAGCAGGATTCGCTTTTTCGCGGGGAAAACGCGATGGCGGCGTTTCCCGTGACGAAATGCTCGCGCACATCCGTGAAATTGTTGAAGCAACGTCCCTTTCGGTAAACGCAGACTTTCTCGCCGGCTACGCCGACGAACCGGAAGGCGTCGCAACGAATGTGCGACTTTGTGTTGCAACCGGGGTTGCCGGTTTATCGATCGAAGACAACACGGGTCGCACGGACACACCGCTGTATGAGAGAAAGCTGGCGGTCGAGCGTGTTCGAGCGGCGCGATCGGCGATCGACTCTTTGGGTAGTGGCGTCGTCCTAACCGGCCGCTGTGAAGCCTGGCTGGTGCACGATCCCGATCCGTTCCATACCGCCTTGGGCCGGCTCGCTGCTTATGCTGAAGCCGGCGCTGATTGTCTCTACGCGCCAGGCGTGCACAAACCGGATGAAATTGCGCGGATTGTGAAAACAGTCGCGCCGAAGCCCGTCAACCTCCTCGTCTCAGGATTCAATCATCAGCTTTCATTGTCGCAGTTGGCCGATCTCGGTGTTCGCCGCATCTCTGTCGGTTCCGGCCTTGCCCTCGCTGCGTGGGGCATGTTTCTACGCGCTGCCGAAGACATCAAAACAAACGGGACATTCGATCTTCTGGCCAAGGGCGCCGCGTCTTCAGACTTGAACAAATTGTTTCAGGAAGAATCATAGTTTCGCTCGACTTGATTCGCGTTCACAACTTCGGTATTGGAATTTTTCACTCAATCAAGGCATCATCCTCGAATGAAAATCCTGACAATTATTGCCCGTATCCTTCTGGGATTGATCTTCGTTTTCTTTGGTTCCAATGCATTTCTGCGTTTCCTTCCGATGCCACCTCTCCCGCAAGGTGTGACTGGTGAATATTTGCACGCTTTTTTTGCCAGCGGCTACGTTTACGTCATCAGCGGCTTCCAAGTCGCCGGCGGCTTGCTTCTCTTGATTGGCCGCTTCGTTCCGCTCGGCCTGACAATTTTGGCCGCGATCATAGTAAACATTTGGGCGTTCCACCTGTTGATGGCACCCGAGCCGGCGGGGCTGCCACCGGCGGTCGTCGTTACTATTCTTGAATTGTTTCTCGTCTGGTCGTACCGCGCTTCCTTCGCGGGAATTCTACGCCCCTGATTTCGACATGAGCGCACAACAGAGTAACAAAACACCGAACGTTGTCGTGCACAGCGACGCGCGCAGCTTCAGACAAGAGGTCGTCGCTGGTAAGCACAATCTTGTCGCGGATGAACCAGTGAGCGCAGGCGGTAGCGACGCCGGCCCAAACCCGTACGATTATCTGCTAACGGCGCTGGGAGTATGTACTTCCATGACGGTCGGCTTATACGCGCGCCGGAAACGAATGCCCCTGGAGAAGATCACGGTTTCGCTCTCGCACTCGCGCATTTATGCAATTGATTGTGAGGAATGCGAAACCAAGGAGGGAATGCTGGACAGAATTGAAGTTGAAGTCGAACTGACAGGATCATTAAGCGCAGAACAGCACGCGAAGCTAATGGAAATTGCCGGAAAATGTCCGGTTCATCGCACGCTCACATCGGAGATCAACATTCGTCTGCGATCTGCTCAGAAATCACCTGCCTCGTAAGCACCGCTGGTATCGTTGATACGAGCTTGATAGTGCAATCCCTTTGGGCCGGGGTCGACGACCACCAGCTACAGCAAGCGCACCTGAAAATACGCGCGGACAACCAGGATCACACGAAGAAATAACGGCTCTACGTCGCTATTTCGAGAGTCAGAATTGATTTCGGAGGGATCAAACAGAATCAACGGTAGCATCGAACAATGAAATTCCTGGCCGTTCATCCCAGCTGCCTGATGTATTCGAAGATTTATCTTCGCCTCGAACCGCTCGGTCTCGAACTTGTTGCTGCGGCGGCGCGGCGTGCCGGCCACACAGTTCGTTTAATTGATTTGCAATGCGAACCGCACGAGAATTTTTTCCGCCTGGTCAAGCGATGGCAACCGGACGTCATCGCGTTCTCCGTCAATTACCTCGCTAACGTTCCTGAAGTCATCGATCTCGCTAGGGCTGCGCGTGCCTTATTGCCGCAAGCCTTCATCTGCGTCGGTGGTCACAGTGTTTCGTTTATTCCGGAAGAAATTTTGCGGCACGCCGCAGGCGCAGTGGATTGCGTTCTGACCGGCGAAGGCGAAACGGCGATTACCGGGCTGCTCGATGCTCTTGCCCAGGGTCAGCCAAACCTGAAAAATGTCCCTGGCTGCGTAACACTCGATCATCGCAGTCCGCCGCCCGCATTTGTGCATTCGCTCGACGATCTGTTACCTGCACGCGACCTGGTTCAACATCGCCAAAAGTATTTTATCGGCCAATTAGACCCGGCGGCTTCCATCGAGTTTAGCCGGGGTTGCCCATGGGATTGCGTCTTTTGCAGTGCGTGGACGTTCTACGGACGCAACTACCGCGTAAAGACACCCGAGTGCGCCGTTGAAGAGCTCGCGCAAATACGCGAGCCCGGAATTTTTATTGTGGATGACGTAGCTTTCATTCAAGCCGAGCACGGCATGCAGCTTGGCGACGCCATTGCCCGTCGCGGGATCCGAAAACGATATTATCTCGAAACACGCGGTGACGTGCTGCTGCGTAACAAAGAGGTCTTCCTGCTGTGGAAGCGCCTCGGTCTAAATACCATGTTCCTTGGTCTCGAAGCGATCGACGAAGATGGACTCAAGCGTTATCGAAAACGTGTGACGCTCTCCAAAAATTTCGAAGCACTGGAGTTTGCTCGCTCGCTCGATATATCAGTGGCTGTCAATATCATTGCCGATCCCGCATGGGACCTCGAAAGATTCAAGGTAGTACGCGATTGGTGCCTGGAAATCCCCGAGGTCGTCAACATCAGCATTAACACGCCTTATCCCGGCACAGAAACGTGGCATACCGAATCGCGTCGCCTCACGACGCGCGATTACCGGCTATTCGACATTCAACACACTGTATTACCAACCAAGCTGCCACTGCCCGAATTTTACAAAGAACTCGTCGAGACGCAGCGCGTGCTTTCCCGCAAGCATCTGGGCTGGGAGGCGCTGCGAGACTGCGCGCGTATCGTTGTCCGCCAGTTGCTTCGCGGTCAGACCAATTTTATCCGAATGCTTTGGAAGTTCGACAGCGTATATAACCCGGAACTCCAACTGGCCGATCACCGCCAACCGGTGAAATACGAAATCGGCCTGCCACCGCCTTCAGTTACTAGCGTGCAGCGCGGCGCGCTTTACATCCATGAAAATCGAGGACGCAGCGGCCGGCAGATCGATCATCACACGGAAGAGTTTGTTAACGCAACGCGCATGGGCATCGGAGGCTGATGGCTCGAAGCGCAAAAAAAAAACTTATCCGCGACGAAATTAAGGAAATCGACGCCGACCGTTGAGTAGCTGGCCTTTTCAATCCCAGGCTTCAGTCAACAGGGCACGCGTTTCTTCGACGCCTGTGCGCCAAATCTTCATCATCTCTTCGTCGTCGCGCTGATAAAAACCGCCGTAGTTGCCGTCCTTTAGATACTGCCGCAGCGATTTTGGATCTAACCGACGCAACTTGTCCAAATCGCTCATTAGTTTTTGCTCACGCGGCATCTCGACATTTTCCAAACGCGTCCATGGAAAATTTTCCATCCACGATGCGTGCGACGCGATGGGATCGATTGCCTGCACCTGCGCCCAAACTTTCGGTGCGTTCCACCAGTTGTGAAACTTGATTCGCACGCCCGCGTGGTCCGCGATCCATTCGCGTATCAGCCCCTGGGCAGGCGTGTTGCCACCATGTCCGTTGACGATCAGAATTCGTTTGAAGCCCTGCTCTGCCATCACGTCGAGAATGTCCCGCAGGAGCGACAGATACGTTTCGACCCGCAGCGTGATGGTTCCTGGAAACGCGCGAAAGTACGGCGTGATCCCGTAGGCCACCACCGGAAAGACTGGTATGCCCAACGGTTCCGCTGCTTCGACGGCCAGGCGTTCCGCCAAAATGCTATCGACGCTCAGGCTAAGGTACGCGTGTTGTTCCGTACTGCCGAGAGGCAACACGGCGCGGTCGTCGCGTTTCAGATACTCTTCCACCATCATCCAATTCATTTCGCTGACTCGCATGTCGTAAGCTGATCCATTGATCTCATGAATTCACGCAGATTTCGCGAACAGGATAGACGCGCACCGATCTCGAGTTTTGCAGCGCACGCCGAAAGGGTTCGCGAGCGGGCGGCTGCCGCTACAGTGGATTGGTTAGCCGATGCGGACAACGCGCGGATCGTCAGGCCCGCGTGAAGCGAATTCGGGAAATTCTCGTGCATGCAGGATTCCAGCGAGAATCTCGAGGCTGTCGACAATACGCGGCCCTGGACGAGCGAAATACGCGCTCGCGTTCACGAGGTAAATCTCGCCGTCATGAGCCGCTGGAAGTGAGTCGAAATCAGGAAAGCTCCGGAGCAACTCGTAATCGCGTCGCGCACGATTGATATCGTAGCCGCAGAGAGCGAGCACCATAATTTCGGGACGGGCGTGGATCACTTCACGCCAATCGACTCGCGCCGAGGGCTGATGCTTGCGGCCTAACGAATCACAGCCGCCGGCAATCTGCACGAGCTCGGGTCCCCAATGACCCGAACAAAATGGCGGATCCACCCACTCCATTAGGAAACAGCGTGGTCGATATGAAATGTGATCCGCTCGGAACTGCACGGCTTCAACACGCTCCGACAACTTGGCTATGATGTTAGGTGCGCGCTTCGGCACACCGCACGCTTCCGCGACACGTCGAATATCATCGAATACATCCGAGAGGCTTGTTGGTTCGAGGTTCACCACCTTTGGCCGGCCTGGCAAAGTCTCGGCGAGTCGCGCAACCGTGCCATAACCGACGGCGCAGACATCGCACAATTTTTGGGTGAGAATTACATCCGGTTGCAGCTCACGCAGAAGTTGCTCATCGATAGTGTAAATTGTGCCGTTATCACGCAACGCCTGCCGCACCCATTGATCGACTTCCCCACTCGTCAGGCCGGCATTGTGCACTGGACAATGCGTGATCCGTGGCCGCGCGTTTACTCCTTCTGGGAAATCGCATTCATGGGAAACGCCGACGACCTGGTCCAGCAGGCCGAGCGCCGTTGCGATCTCAGTCGCAGCGGGCAAAAGCGAAACGATGCGGGTCACTTCGCAGTCTACTTGGTTCTTCCTGCCAGAACAGGGGAAGAGCATGCGCAGGGGCAAAGAGTAACGATAAAAAAACCCGAGTGCTTTCTGAGCATTTCAGCCATGGAACGGTCCGGCTGCGGGATGCCTTACAAAATACCAACGGCGCGCGAGATGAGTAACACAACGATGCTCATTGAGATGAAGATTTGACACATCACGAGAAGCTTTGCCCAGCGCGCCAGCAGCGGTGCGTCCGTGGGACCAAAGGTTGAGCTCTGGGTGAACGCTATGAATAGATAATCAACAAAACCGGGGCGCCACCGTTCCACTCTGAAGTGGTTGCGCTCGATCTTCTCGATTTGCATTTGCGGAAACACAAAACTGCGACTGCCGAATTCACGATGCTGGTCGCGCACATTTGGTCCGCCGCCGTCGAGTCGCCAATACCAAAGGGCAAAGACTAGAATGTTCGTCAACCAAAGGGCCGCACCGGAGCCCAATAGTCGTAACGGCGTTTCCTTATGGGACGGGAGCGTCGTTACCAACAAGGCAACCGATCCAATCAAAGCGATGGTGATAATGGCGTTAATTAAGATTCCGAGCGCATGGTTCAGAGACTGCCGACCTGTCCGGTGGGACATGATCGTCGGCACTAGCAATACAACAATCACCCCTGGCAGTAACCAGATCGGACCAACAATGAACCACCGCGGCAGGGCCAGGTGAATTCCCCCGATCGCGAGCAACGCAAGGATCACCTGCCACCGGGGCTCAGGTTTATCGATGCGATCTGATGAGGCAGGCATGACGCTTGGCTATAATCGAGATTCGCATATGAAGCCATCCCTGAAATGCGTCACTGTCATTCCGAGCGGAGCGAGGAACCTCACACAAACTCTTAGATCACATTCGCTAACTTGTGACAGGATGATTATCTGACGTTGAACATCGGACTAACACGTGTGAGCTACGTGCACTTGATAAACTTTTGAATCCAAAGTGGACAACCGCTCCATCATAGTTAAGGAGGGCGTTCCAACACTGACGCGAGGATATGATTAAGCGAATTTTCAAATGGTTCGGCGCAATTATTGCCGTCGTCGCAATCGCTATTGCGGTCTTCCTTATTAATTTAATTTGGTTCCGGCCATGGAGTCTGAATCTGTTTTACGAGAAGGTCTTCGCCGAAATTGTCTTCGATCATCCGGAGATACTCTCCACGCTCGGTCTTGTGGAACAATTCGGCATCACCAGTCATAACGGAAAGCTCGACAACGAATCGCCCGCGCATCAACAACGCGAATCCGACAGGTGGAAGCGCGATCTGGCGCAGCTTCGCCAATATCCACTCAATCGCCAATCGTCTTCTCAGAAGCTTTCGACGCACGTGCTCGATTGGTTTTTGCAAATACAAGCCGAAGGTGAGAAATGGCAATGGCATGATTATCCGGTCAATCAGCTCTTCGGAGTGCAGAACCAGTTCCCGTCGTTCATGGCGAATACGCACCGGCTCCTGAATCGGAAGGATTGCGATTACTACGTCATGCGCCTCGATGCCTTGCCGAAGAAGTTCGATCAAACTCTCGATGGATTGAGGGTCCGGGAACAGAAGAGAATCCTGCCGCCTCGCTTCGTGGTTGAAGAAGTGCTCAAGGAGATGACCGAGTTTATCGGCAAACCCGCTTCGGAAAATATTCTGGCGACATCATTCAAAACCCGCGCTGGCAAAATTGACAAGTTAAGCGAAACGGATCGCACCGAGTTTCAAGCGCGTGTGGAATCGGCAATAAGCAACAAAGTCTATCCGGCCTATCAAAAACTGATCGATTATTTCCAGGCGATCCTGCCAAAAACAACAACTGACGATGGCGTCTGGAAATTGCCGGATGGCGATGCCTTCTATGCTTACAAGTTGCGCGAGAACACGACCACCACGCTTAAGCCGGATGAGGTGCATGAGCTTGGTCTGCGCGAAGTGGCTCGCATCGAAGGCGAGATGCGAGCAATTCTCGATGCAAACGGCTTTGCAGGTCAGCCGATCGGAGAGGCGATGGACAAACTCGCCAAGGATCCGCGTTTTCTTTATTCAAACGATGACAAAGGCCGTTCCGACGCGTTGTCAAGATATACGGCGCTGATCACGCAAGCGACAGAACGTTCGTCGAAAGAATTGTTCCTTACCACGCCGCTCGCGAAGATCGAAGTTCGCCGCGTTCCGGAGTTCAAGGAATCAACTGCGCCGGGAGCGTATTACGACATTGCCGCTATGGATGGCAGCCGGCCCGGGATTTTTTTCGCGAACCTGCGCGACATGAAGGAAGTGCCCAAATGGAGCATGCCAACACTCGCATATCATGAGGGCGTGCCGGGACACCATTGGCAACTCTCCACCGCGGAGGAGCTCAAAGGCGTTCCACAATTTCGCAAAGTGCTGCCGTTCACCGCGTACGTAGAGGGCTGGGCGCTTTACTGCGAATGGCTGGCGAAACAAGTCGGGTGGTACGATAACGATCCGTTCGGAGATCTGGGACGCCTTCGTGATGAACTTTTCCGCGCGGTGCGATTGGTCGTCGATACAGGCATTCACGCAAAGCGCTGGAACCGCGAACAGGCGATCGCTTATATGCGCGAGAAAACCGGCATGGGTGAGAAAGAAGTTAAATCCGAGATCGAACGTTACATCGTCGCGCCTGGCCAGGCATGCGCCTACAAAATCGGCATGTTAAAGATTCAAGAATTGCGCGAGCGCGCACAGAAAGAATTGGGAGAAAAATTTGATCAGCGCGAGTTTCACGATGTCGTGCTCAAAAACGGCGCATTACCTCTCGAGATTCTCGAAGAACAAGTGAACGATTATATTCAACAAAAGAAAGCGTAACATTATAGCCGTCTCGCTGTGTTCAGTCGCCATCGATGGATTTCCAAACACGGCGACACAGCGCCGTGGCTAAAATAAAGCAGCAGTGCGCAAGATCCTCATCACGCTTGGAGTTCTGGTCGCGTTTGTTATTGCCATAGTAGCGAGCTGGATTTTCGCCGGACGCCAGATCTCACTTTTGCTCGATCGTTTCGGGACAATTGAAATGACCTCAGCACGGATTAATTCGATCGTGTACGAGGGAAGCGGGACTGGCGGTATTTTTCACGTTAATGATCTTGCGCTAAGTCTGAACGACAGGAACGCTCCTAGTCCTAGCGTCGGCACGACGAAAAATGATCAGCTTGCTTTGGCAGACCGAGAGAAAGTTTTCCCTTTCGGTTCGGCGCGGACAGAAGCGGAGAACCTTACTACAGTGCCGCCCGCAGGCGACGACGCTTCCATCCAAATCCGTCGGAGCATTCTGAGTTGGCCAACGCCATTCGATTTCAATTTCATGACAGGCCATTCGCCATCATGGAAACGCCATTTGTATTACGAGCTTCGCTGGAAAAAAAATACCGGCGCGACACTCGATATGATTTGGCGTTACGAGCAATTCTTCTACGGGCAACAGCTCATTCCAGGCGACGGCTGGGGAAATGGATTCATGACGCACGAAGGCTCAACCGGTCTGATCCAAGTTGCTATCAAGGAGTGACGGCTTCGTAGCCGTCGCCTTTATTTCGACGGCTGCCCAAGCTGTCGCTCCCTGGGTCGGTCTTGTCTGTCACGTACTTCGTTGCATCGTTACAGCGTGCGACTTTCGCGGAAATTTCAAAAACTCCTTTCACTCGACGCAGGCCAAAGCCTGTGGGAGCACGTTTGCCGCTCCACCCACCCAGTGAGCGCTCGACGAATTCTCAGGACGATTGACCGGACCGGATTAGAGACATTGCGCGAGCGTTATCCTTACCGGCCAAATGCGCGGAAGATAAATGCCTACGAAGATGCAAAATACTGGATCGGCGTGAACGTTAGGCGCGCGCAGGATCTTTGGCTCGATCGTTCTCCACCGTTGCAAATTCTCGATCTGGGTTGCGGCGCGGGTTACTTTCTCTACCTCTGCCGGCTATTTGGTCACGAGGGACTCGGGTTTGACACGGATGAGGAGCCGTTCTTCCGCGGCACAACCGAGTTCTTCAACGTCCGCCGCATGATCGGGCGCATCGAGCCGCAAACGCCACTGCCCGATCTCAAAGAAAAATTCGATCTCGTAACCGGCCACCGCGTTTGTTTTCACCGGCTCACGCGTACCAACAACGGAGAATGGCTAGAATGGACACCCGCCGATTGGGAATTTTTTATCAACGATATTCGAACGCGATTTCTCAAACCGGAGGGGCGTCTTTTGCTGGAATTTAATCCGCGACCGGACGGCTCCTCATTTTTTTCGAATGAATTGCGAGCTTTCTTTGAGTCGCAAGGCGCACGGATTTTCCGTTGGAAAGCTCTGCTTGCAGCAGATCCAAATCAACGCCCACGGTTTAAACAAAACAGGTAACTTCGCGTCGCGCGATCCTACCCTGTAGCGGCAGGCGTGTCGCCTGCTTATGACTGCGTTGCAGCCGACACGGCTGTCTCTACGGAGTTGCTACAGTTTCCAATCCGAACAATCCCAGCCCAACAGCTGCTCGACCTTTGTAATGTCTTCCGCGAAAAGGTTGTAAAGGAAAATTCGCTGCTCCCAATTCATCGCCCGCTCGTATGGGACAATATTTCTATCTTTACTGCGCACCGAACGGAGCGGTTCGAGACCGAGAAATGAAAAGATGGAAGTCAGTGTTTCGCGCTGTTTATCCCTAAACTCTTCAAACTTTACCGCCTTGACTTGCTCACGCGGGAAGAATTTGAACAGACGCGCTAGCTGCAGGCCGTAAAATCCTCGATCGACATAAGCAAAGCGGCGCGCTTGAGAGGCCGGCGCTCCGGCAATACGCGTTTTTTCCTCTCGCACCGCATCGAAAAAATCGAGCGGTTCGCGATCTCTAAATCGTTGCATGTTCCAGTGAGCAAAGGCGCGGTCGACCGGATTTCGCAGGAGGGTCAGCAGTTTAATTTTTGGATTGTACTTCCAAATCCTTTCCGCTGCGGGCTCGTGATAAATGTAGCTGGGCGTGCAATCACCGGCGATGGTGGATGGAGCAAGCGCTGGATAATGTTTGTGTAATTCCTCGTAATCGGTCTCGGAAACGAACAGCGCGTCGTTATCAAAAAAATGTATCTCTTGCTGATCGCCCATCGTTATGTTCGGGTGTTTGCTAAGAAAATAGTGCAATGCTGTCGTGCCGGATTTTTGTGCGCCGGCCAGAATGAAATCCAGCCGCTCGATCTTTCTTGGCTTCGCCCTCCACATCGTCATGAATCAAGAACTGCTAACCGCATCGCGCAATTGATCTCCCAGAAAAGCGGCTGCGCTTACATTGTCGATCTTTTTTGTAACCCCGAAGGCCGGCTCCCGGTCTTAAGTAGCAATGGCCGCTGCTTTGAAGGTGTTTACGCGCGGGACCTTGACTTTTTTCGAGATCACAATCGTCGTTCTCTTCATTGTCTCGCTTGCCGCAATGGCCGCCATTGGTTGTCTAGGAGTACGCAAACGGAACCGTGCGTCCGAAATCCCAGGCGTGCTCTTTGATCGATTGCACCCTGGTCCCGAACGCGGCGTGATCGCCAGGTGATAGGCCGGGGTTGTCGGGTGTTGGTCAGCATTTTATGCTTCCCGATGTTCACTCCTTCCGAAACTTCGCGAAAACTAAGACCACTTGCAGTCGCTTGTGCAATTGCCTGGGTCGCATCCGCCACCGCCGATGAAGGAATGTGGCTTTTCAATGCACCGCCGCTGAAGCAGCTCAAAGAGAAATATCAGTTCGAACCAACGCAGCAATGGTTGGAGCATCTCCAAAAATCGAGCGTCCGTTTCAACTCCGGCGGCAGCGGCTCGTTCGTATCTGCAAATGGTCTTGTGATTACAAATCATCACGTGGGCGCCGACACGCTGCAAAAAATCAGCGATCCGCAACACAACTATTTGAAGGACGGTTTCTATGCGAGAACCCAGCCTGACGAAATCAAATCGACCGATCTCGAGCTCAACGTGTTGATGTCAATCGAAGACGTGACAGCGCGCGTGAACGGAGCGGTGAAACCGGGAATGACCAACGACCACGCTTCCAGTGCGCGCAGCTCAGTCATCGCCACGATTGAGAAGGAAAGCAAAGACAAGACCGGGCTGCGCTCGGATGTCGTCGCGCTCTATCAAGGCGGAGCGTACCACCTTTATCGCTACAAACGTTATGATGACGTGCGACTGGTGTTCGCGCCGCAGCAGCAGATAGCATTTTACGGAGGCGACCCGGATAATTTCGAGTATCCCCGCTACGATCTCGATATCTGCATTTTTCGCGTTTACGAAAACGGGAAAGCGACGAAGATCGACAATTTTCTCAAATGGAATTCGCGCGGGCCAGGCGATGGCGAACTAACCTTCGTGAGCGGGAGCCCCGGCAAAACCGACCGGCAACTTACACTGGATGAGTTGGCGGATATGCGCGATCGCTTTCTGCCGTATGTCCTGCGCATGTTTAATCGGCGCGAAGTGCTGGGCCTGGCTTACGGTGCGCGGTCGTTCGAGAACGCGAGAAGGGCGCGCGACGATCTTTTCGGCGATCAAAACAATCGAAAACGGTACGATGGTTATCTTGCCGGGCTGCTTGATCCGCAAATCTGGGCACAGCTCCAGGCGCGCGAGCAAAAACTGCGTGACGCAATCGTGCGCGACCCGAAATTGCGATCCACCGCCGGCGCGTACGATCGGATCAAAAATGCGCAGACCGAAATCGCCAAAAACGCGCCGTTGTACAACTATCTTGAACAGGAACGGCCAACACCTGTTGGCTATCGCGGCCCGCGAACGTTCTTCGGAAATCTGTTTAAATACGCGCGGTTGCTGCTTCGTGCCGTGGACGAACGAGCCAAACCTAATGGGGAGCGGATTCCCCAATTTCGCGACAGTGCACGCGATTCACTCGAGCTGGAACTCTTTTCGACCGAGCCAGTTTATGACGATTATGAGATTCTGCGCCTCACCGATTCTTTGACCGATTTCGCCTCACAATTTGGCGCCAGCGATCCGCTCGTAAAGAAGGTCCTCGCTGGAAAATCGCCACACGATCGCGCAGTCGAGCTCGTCTCTGGGACCAAACTGAAAGATGTCGCCGTGCGCAAAGATCTTTACAGCGAAGGTGCCGCCGCCTTGCAGGCAGCGCACGATCCGATGATCGATCTTGCGCGTCTGATAGACGGCCCGGCGAAAGAAGCGAAGAAAATCTACGATGCGCAAGATGAGATCAAAAAACAGGCGTATTCCGAAATTGCGAAAGCACGTTTTGCCATTGAAGGCACGGGAAGTTATCCGGATGCGACCTTCACACTTCGTCTCTCTTACGGCACGGTCCGCGGTTATGAACAGGACGGAAAACAAATTCCCGCGTTCACCGATTTCGCTGGCCTATATCAACGCGCCGCAGAACACGAGAACAGGCCGCCGTTCGACCTGCCGAAACGCTGGATAGACAACAAGTCGAAATTGAATCTGGCAACACATTTCAATTTCGTGTCCGACGCGGATATCATTGGCGGCAACAGCGGCAGTCCGGTCGTGAACAAGGCGAATGAATTCGTGGGCATTATTTTCGACGGTAACATTCAATCGTTAGTCCTCGATTGCATTTACACCGACACTCAAGCGCGCGCAGTGTCCGTTGATTCCGCTGCCATCAGTGAAGCTCTCCGCAAGGTTTACGATGCGGGCAACCTCGCGGATGAACTCGAAGGCGTGAAAAAATAGGTCCGGATCCTAGTGCGGCAGATAATTGAGCAACTTGAGGATATCGGAAAAAACGCCCATCGCCGTAACATCCGCGCCCGCCCCCGGGCCTTGAACAACGAGGGGGGTACGCGAATAACGCTTTGTCGTAAATGCGATGATGTTGTCGCTGCCCTTGGTGGCGGCGATTGGATGATCGTGCGGGAACTCTCTGATTCCGGCGCGCGCGCGACCGGCTTCGAGCGCGCCGGCGTATCGCAGCACTGCGCCGCGCGATTGCGCGCGTTTCAATCGTTCTGCCATTTCGCAATCGTGCTTAGCCAATGAGCTGAAAAATCGGTGCGAAAATGGCCTCGGCGCCAAACTTCGAGGAACCAGGCTCTCAATCTGGACGTCCGCGATTTCCAATTTCGATCCGCTTTGACGCGCGAGAATAAGCAACTTTCTGGCGACGTCCCGACCGGAGAGATCGTCGCGTGGATCCGGCTCGGTCAGCCCGGTCTGGTAAGCTGTTCGCACGAGAGCGCTAAATGGCATGCTCCCATCAAAACTATTGAACAGATAGCTCAGCGTGCCCGAGAAAATGCCTTCCACCTTCCTGATCACGTCTCCGCTGGCGATCAGGTCTCGCAGTGTCGACATGATAGGCAGTCCCGCGCCAACGTTGGCTTCATCTAGAAAGTACTTCTGTCGCTTTCGCAAAAGCTCCATGAGGCCCGCGTATTTTCGCCACGGCAACACGTTCGCGCGCTTGTTCGGCGTGATGATGTGCAGATTCGCTCTGACAAACTCGGGATACGCCTTCACGATTGAATCGGCGGCCGTGCAATCAACTATTGCTGCGTCGGTCAACTCAAGTTTTGCGATTTCCCTTGCCAGGACCTGCGGATCCATCCGTCTTCGCGAAGCGGATAATCTCTCGCGCCAGCGTGCGAGGTTGATGCCGGTACCGTCGAGCACAAACCACCTGCTATTGGCCACGCCTACCACCGTGACATCGAATCCACGGGCAAGCAGATACGCGCGCTGCTCGTGCATTTGTCGCAGTAGCGTTCCACCGATATTTCCGACGCCGATCACCACAAGCGCGAGGCGTTTGCGGACTTCGAAGAACGCCTGATGGATGATATTCAGGGCACGCGCTTGCTGCGCCACGTCGATGACGCAGGAGATGTTGCGCTCTGACGCCCCCTGGGCGATCGCGCTGATATTAATGTTATGCCGGCCAAGCGCTCCGAATACTTTGCCAGAGACACCGGGGTGCCCTTTCATCTCATCGCCGACGACCGCGACGATCGCTTGATTTGGTTTTTCATCGAGCGATGTCAAATGGTTCTGGAATTC
>DASZGW010000038.1:0-2918 GCA_035938475.1 Candidatus Udaeobacter sp. | reverse complement strand
AGCATTTTTTTGTGTTCATTACAAAACGATTGGCCAAGCGGCTTACGCGCTAGAGTTTTTGGTCATACTTTTTTGGCGCTCAGGCAACGTATGTGGGTAATTCGAGGAATAAAGGGGGAGAAAACGTGCGTCGATTTTTACTTGCAATAACGACCATAATCGCAGTCGCGACGATTTCGCCTATTGCCCGCGGCGACATGGTTGGCGCCGCTGCGGGAGCGGGTACGGGACTTGTGGTCGCTGGCCCTGTTGGCGCGGTCGCCGGAGGGGTTGTCGGCGCTGTTTTCGGCACGCCGTTCTGGGGTCCGCCCATCAGTCATGGAGCCTGTTGGATCGACAGTAACTTCCGCCGCCACTGCTGGTGGCATCACCGGTATCGTCGATGAAAGATTGTAACCAACGGCTAGGTTGTTCGCCCGAAATGACACTGACGCGTTGCGGTCAATGTGACGAAGCGATCGGAACCGGTGCGCGCAACAATCGTGATTAACTTGCGGCACTAGCCGACTGCTCTTCAGGTTCGGTTGCCTGAGTAATTCGACCCAGGGCGAGCTTGGACAGATGAGCTACGAGTTCACGTAGCTGCCTGTTTTCTTCGCGTAATTCCTCAATTTCGTTCCGAGTCTTAATCCTGCGTTTCGGCAGCGCTTGAGCACGATGGCGGTGAGATCGTCGGATGCGCCCCATAAATCGATCTCCGGTTCGATTTGGATCACCAAAGCGAATCAACCAACTAAATTGTCAGCTGGATATGAGGCGCGCCGGAGATCACACAGCCCCTCGAAAGTGCCCGACCCCCGTTCGATTGTGCTAAACTTCAAAGCGATTCACGCAAGGTAAGGGGTAAGCGTTGAGCGATTACGCCCTGCGATTCGGCCTTGCACTTCTTGTGGTGATAGTCGCCTGCGCGGCTATAATCATATCTCGCCGGAATTATGCCAAATCTGCCGATTCCGAGCACAGCATTGAGGCTTTTCGAGTCGAGTTGCAGCGTTCAATCGATGCCGCTCAAGCGGCAACGATCAAAACAATCCGCGATAATATTTTTTCAGTTATAAAGACAATCAATTCGACAGTGAGGGATTTGAGTGTCCGCCTTGCGAGATTGGAAGAGCGCGTTAATGAAACGGCGACCCATATTGCAGGAACCCAGAATTTGGATGTCCGCCTCGCGGGATTAGAACAGCACGTAGATGCAACTGCAACCTATGGCGAGAATTTGGATGCCCGCCTTGCGAGGTTGGAAGAGCGGACTGATGAGACCGCGACCCATATTGCAACAACCCAGAGTTTGGATGTCCGCCTTGCGAGATTGGAAGAGCGCGCTGATGAAACCGCGACTCATATCGCAGGAACCCAGAAGCAATCTTTAGAAGAGAATGAGCGGATCGCTGCCCGACTGGCGGGACTTGAGCAAAATCTAACGGCGCTAAGCGATCAGCTTTCGCTGATTAAGCAAACGATTGATGGGGCTACTGTACGAGAGCAAGACATCAAGAATTCAATCGAGGCCATCGACTCCCGCATCATGAATACCCAGACGCGCGTGGATGAATTGTTTCCGCGTCTGGCGCTTGGAGAAAAAGCACTCAAGGATCTAGGGACCCTAATCAGTTTGTTTGTCAAACGGCTTAAAAGAGTGAACGCAAACTCGACGGAGATCGTACAGCGTCTTGGCGATCTCGAGAGTCACTTCCGTTTAAAATTCAGACAGCTAGAGGAACCTCACAGTTCAATCCTCGAACGCAAGGACGGCCCTTCAACAAGCAACATAGAGGATCTAATTGAGGCCGCCACACCGAAAGCAGCTGATGGGGCGATCCCAACTGAAGCAAACACTGGCGGCGAAAATTCTGAGGGGTTCGAACGCGCGACCACACCAGGCCAACAATCGTCCAAAAAAGCGATCGTGGAGGAGGAAGGCCGCTCTGATAATAGCCGCGCCGACCAGCATGCAACGTGAAAGGACTTTCCTCTCGGGCATGACTGCTCTTACCACGTGACGGACATCCGCCAGGCACGACTGAATGTCCACTTTCATCGGTGTCGGAGACGTAATGCGGACATGTGGCGAAGTCGCTACAAGAACGAATCCCCTGTCAGAAGACAAGTGCTGTGCCTTTCGTCAGTCGTTTATCAGAATGGACGCCGGTGCTTTTTTCTTCGGTGAAGCAGGTGTGGCCGTAAGTTCCGATGGCTCTTTGTTCGACGGGACGGGTGCGGCCGTAAGCTCCGACGGCTCTTTGTTCGACGGGAGGGGTGCGGATGTAAGCTCCGGCGGCCTCGGCCGCGGCAACGGTAGCGGCAATGAGCGTTCGCGATGTCGATTACCATCAGTACCAGTGACGCGGGTGAACCAATTGGAAAAGTCATGCGCGATTTCGGCCAGAGGCGATCGTCCTCCGGTCTGGACCTGTGATGGTGCTTGTGCATTAACTGAGGCCGCCGCCAGGGCCAGGAAAAATAGAGCGATCGCAAGCGCGTTTAATTGTGTTATCCGCACGACTTTCCCCGTGAAGCCTCCGAACGGCAGACGATACGAGTTTACTCGGAATTGGGGCGAGGCTTGGGCTCTCCCCACGAGAAAGCCTGCGGTCGCTCCGATTCGGCTATCAATGCCAAAACGGACCTGCCACGGACATCGGCAATAGTCCGCTACTGCGAATCAGGCATTGTTTCGCGCGCCGATGACGAGCCGCCACAAACACACGACAGCGGCAAAAGACCCACCGTCCTAGGCAAGCGAAAAGCGAAAAGATCGCCGCGCTTAGGCGTGGTCCACGTTCATGGCCACATCGAGGGCGCGGACTACCTCTTCAACATTCATTGCCACGGTGATTGATTGGTCATTCGCAAAATAAACGAGTGAATGTCCGTTCGAGCCCGGTCGCACGTAACGAACCGCGGTCGGGTTCACA
>DASZGW010000037.1:0-7460 GCA_035938475.1 Candidatus Udaeobacter sp. | reverse complement strand
GTTTCTCCGGGAACTGCGGGGCAACACCGGGCGCCTCGTACGCTTGCCAGCCGTTCCTGAATGGTCTGACTTCGATAATCATCACTGAGATATTGCGTTCTTTTGCAAACGAGGTTATCTGTTCACGCGAACATGGTCGAGTCAGACGGGCGGCGCGATCCCAAGCCAGATCGCCACAACGCGAAGCGCCTCCAGTTCGCCAAGCTGCAGGCCATTATTTACGCACTCGCAAATAATGACTCAATTTGCTCGATTACTCGCGATCTCCACGTCTCTCGTCACAATGTTCTTGCTATTCGAGAGCAGTATCCGCAGGAAATCGAAGCGGCACAGCAACGCATCAAGGAGCTAATTGAGGGGCATTGCATTGAGTTGGCGCATAAAGCGTTGGACAAAATCGACCGAAAAATAGGAGGCGAGCGTTCATGGAGGAAATTGCTCAAGATTACCGATGCCCTCCAAGATAAGGTGCAGTCGTTCGACACACCTGTTCAAACGCATCCAGAGCCTATGTCGATAAAACTTGCGAACCTGAGGCGAGCCAAACGTAATGAATTATCTGTTCCATCCGACTGATTGCCCACACAAAAGTACATTCACCGGGCCAACGCCCTCTGGTGAGTTGATTAAAAAGTGCCTGGTATGTGGCAAAGCATGGTTCCTGCCAAAGCCGGGAGACGAGGAAAAAGAACGAGAAACACAACGGCAGCAACAAACACCTGTCGCAAGAGAACCAATGCAGACCACCGATGTACGCCAAAACGTGCACAAGCTCGCTCTTTTGATTGGAATCCGTGCCGCCGCTCGTGAGTATGGACTCAAAGAATCGCGTGTCCTAAACTGGGCATGGCGCGACGGCTGGCACATCGGAAAACGCAAGCACAGATCACACAGTCCCGTGAATCGTTGCCGTGTTTGTGGTCAGCCGGTGATCAGCATATGACCGGTCAGTGTGGCACGAAGAGAAAACATAAAAAGGACCGCGTGGCTAGTTGACGAATAGTTGACAAATAGACCGTCGTTTTGTGCGTTTCGATGCGCGACCGTTCGTAACCGACAAAATCGCACCGCCTAACGAACCTCCCTACGTAAAGCGCGTTTTCGAGGGTAAAAAGAGGTGCACGCCCGGGGTGACTCGAACACCCGACCCACGGCTTACAGAGCCGTGGCTACAGGGCTCGGCGTCGCGATTTGGCGCAGCTTCTCGACGACTCTTGGAACGACTTCAATCGCGCGATTGATTTGCGCGTCGGTGTTGAACCGGCCAAGAGAAAAACGCAGACTGCGTCGGGCAACATCGCCGCCGGGATTCATTGCACTCAGTACGTGCGAAGCTTCCTGTGAACCGGTCCGGCAGGCTGAGCCGGCCGAGCAACAGATACCCTGTCGGTCTAACAACAGGAGCGCCGCTGAAGACTCGATGCCGTCAAATGAAAAACTGGATGTGTTTAGGATTCGGTCGGCACCCGCGCCGTTCACCGACGCGCCGTTGACCGCTTTTAGCACCGATTTTTCGAAGCGATCACGCATGGAGCGAATATCGCATCTCCCTTCTGCGAGGTAATTCAGAGCCAGCTCGGCCGCTTTTCCAAGGCCTACAATCGATGCCACGTTTTCAGTCCCGCCACGGCGCCCATTTTCCTGACCGCCCCCGCCAATCAACGGACTGAAGCGGGTCCGCCGGTCGACGTAAAGCGCCCCCACGCCTTTTGGGCCGTGAAATTTGTGCGCCGAAAGAGAAAGAAAATTGATCGCCGTATCGCGCAAGCACATCGGGATTTTACCGGCCGCTTGTACGGCGTCTGTGTGAAAAAGCGCGCCTTTCTGGCGACAGATTTCAGCGATTTTCTCGATAGGAAATATCACGCCGGTCTCGTTATTTGCCCACATGATTGAGACAAGCGCCGTCTCCGGGCGAATCGCAGCTTCCAATTGGCCAAGATCGAGATTTCCATGCCTGTCTATGCCTAGAAATGTGACGGCGCATCCTCGTTTTGCGAGATCCTGGGAGGGCCGCAGCACCGCGCTGTGTTCGACAGCGCTCGCGATCACATGTCCGCTATGAGCTTCAGCCTGCAGCGTTGAATTGATGACTGCATTATTGGACTCGGTGCCGCCGCTGGTGAAAACAATATCCGTCGGTTCACAGCCGAGCAACGCAGCCACCCGTTCCCGCGCAAGATTTATGGCTTTTCTAGCCATGGCCGCGAAGCCGTATCCACTCGAAGGATTGCCGTAATACTTGGTCAAAAACGGCAACATTTCCTCGATCACAGCGGGATCAAGCTGTGTCGTAGCATTGTTATCGAGATAGATGATTTCGTTATCTATGATCATGCATTTTCGCGTTTATGCTCTTACTCTTTAGAAAGAGCATGAACAAGAGTAAGAGCAAGAATAAGAAGAGGGAGACCAGCCGATTGGAAACTTACCGTACTTCCATTTAATCTCCCGCGCATGATTTCAATCTGGGAGCTGGTGAACCCGCAACTGCGCCAGATCACGGTTTACCAACCGGGAAAGCCGATCGAGGAAACAGCTCGCGAACTTGGCCTCGATCCAAATGCAATTATCAAGCTGGCTTCAAACGAGAATCCGCTGGGCCCGTCTCCCAAGGCAATGGAGGCGATGCGTGACGCTTTGGAAAAAGGTCACTTGTACCCAGACGGCGGCGGATTTTGCCTCTGCAACGCAGTGGCAACCAAACTAGGCCTCGCTCCAGAGAACGTCATTCTTGGCAATGGTTCAAATGAAGTGCTCGAATTTCTTGGTCATGCCTTTCTCAATCCCGGTGACGACGTCGTCACGGCTCAGTACGCGTTTGTCGTCTACAAATTGATCGCGACCTCATTTGGCGCGCGGACTATTGAAGTGCCCAGCCAGGATTACCGGCAGGACGTAGACGGAATGCTGGCTGCGATCACGCCGAAAACTCGGCTCATTTTCGTCCCCAACCCTAATAATCCAACCGGGACGTTGCTTTCGCAGCGCGAGATCGACCACTTCATGTCGCATGTTCCAGAGAGAGTCGTCGTCGTTTTCGATGAAGCCTATTTCGAATTCCTCGATCGTTCCCCTGATACGCTGCAATTCGTTCGCGAAGGACGAAACATTGTTGTTCTGCGCACGTTTTCGAAGATTCACGGACTGGCCGGCTTGCGTATAGGGTATGCCGTTGGGCCGGCTGATCTGATCCAGGTGCTTCACAAAGCAAGGCAGCCATTCAACGTGAACAGCATTGCTCAAGTCGGCGCGCTCGCAGCGCTCGAGGACGATGAGCATCTGTGCGAGACAAAGCGGACGATCGATGAAGGCCGCGCTTACCTGCATGACGAATTTGCGAAAATGAAGATTCCTTTTGTGCCCGGGACCGCGAATTTCGTGATGGTGAATGTTGGCGACGGACAAGCGATCTTCGAGAAACTGCTGAGGCAAGGCATTATCGTGCGCCCCCTCAACGGGTACAGCTTGCCCGAATGGGTTCGCATTTCGATTGGGACAATGGAGGAGAACAAGAAATTAGTCGCGGCATTCAAAGAAGTGATGCGCGGCGGAGGTTAGGCAGCTTGCCTGACTCGGGCGGCAGGCTGTCATGCTTTCTCACGGCTGCAACGCCGCTCCTTGATGTAGCCTGCTCCCGAGGCAAAAATGTTCCTGGTAGATCATGACCGTTTCTGACACCATCGCTGCCATCTCGACTCCGCCCGGGGAAGGCGCAATCGCGCTTGTCCGCGTCTCCGGCGCGAATGCAATCGAGGTAGCGGACAAAATCTTCCGTGGCAAAGAGACGCCATCGCAATTTGAGCCGCACGTGCAGCATTTTGGCGAAATTCTTGGACCAGAAGGCAGGTTGATCGATCAAGTACTGCTTTCCGTCCATCGTGCGCCGGCCAGTTACACTGGAGAGGATTTGGTCGAGATCAGTTGCCACGGAGGAACGCTGGTTTCTGCAAAGGTCCTTGAAGTGTGCCTGCGCGCCGGTGCCCGCGCGGCGCGTCCAGGCGAATTTACAGAGCGCGCCTTTCTCAACGGCAAAATGGACCTCACTCAAGCCGAGGCGGTAATTGATCTGATCCGCGCGAAGACCGATCTAGCCCTACGCTCAGCCACCGAACAACTCGAAGGCAGGCTCGGAGAACAAATTGGGAAAATTCGTGATGAGTTGGTTGAACTACTCGCGCACATCAATGCATCGATCGATTTTCCTGAGGAAGGCATCACGCCGGATGAAGGTGAAACACTGCGTGCGCGACTCGATTCCATACGGGAAGAGATCGCAGCGTTACTCGCTACTGCTGATCAAGGGCGCATTCTGCGTGAAGGCGTGCGGGTTGTGATTTACGGAGCAACGAACGCCGGGAAATCGAGCTTGCTTAATCGACTCCTTGGTTACGATCGCGTGATTGTGAGCGATACGCATGGCACAACGCGCGACGCCATCGAAGAGACAGTGAATCTCGACGGCGTCCCCATTCGGTTGCTTGATACAGCTGGTTTGAGAACGTCCACCAGCGAACTGGAGCGCGAGGGCATCGCGCGCACGGAAAAATCGCTGCAATTAGCCGATCTGCGTCTCCACATTTCAGATCGCAGTGCCGCGAAACCACCGCATTTCCAGGAACGCAACTGCGATTCCAACGAAATCGTCGTTCTAAACAAGAGCGATCTGCCCGAGAACAGTGACTGGAAAGATTTCCATGCGTTACGGATTTCGTGCCTGACAGGGGAAGGTCTGCCGGAGTTGCAAAAAGAAATTCTGACCCGGATCACGAAACAAAATCTAAAGCCGGTGAGCACGCTCGCGATTAATGCGCGCCATCGCGATTGTCTTCGCCGCGCTCTGGAATCATGCGATCGAGCAGCGACAGTGCAAGCCCAGGGATTATCGCCGGAATATGCTGCAATTCACCTTAATGAAGCATTGCGAGAAGTCGGCGAAGTGATCGGCCTTGTCGATGTGGAACAGATTCTCGACTCTGTGTTCAGCCAGTTTTGCATCGGGAAATGAGAGCGAATCCGAGCCGTTACGTCATTACCCGAAGCGTGTCATCCCGAACGAAGTGAAGGATCTCACCTACAAAGGTCGTGCCGCTCTGGAGATCCAGTGTGATCAATCTTCCTGTGTGAGGTCCTTCGCTCCGCTCAGGATGACTTGCTGCAGTTGATATGAAAGATCTCTACGAACGACTCGTTAGGCCGCTGTTGTTTTCGCTTGAGGCGGAAACCGCGCATCATTTCACGATCACGGCGCTTCGCAGGGCTTCGCATTTCGATCCTGCGCTGCGCGTGCTGAAACGGTTCAGGCCGCCTTCGAAACCAAAGACTCTGTTTGGCTTGACCTTTCCGAATCCAATTGGCCTCGCTGCCGGTCTGGACAAAAATGGCGTCGCCCTGCCAGCCTGGGCGGCACTTGGGTTTGGTTTCATCGAGATCGGGACTGTGACCGCCATGGCCCAACCAGGAAATCCGAAGCCGCGCATATTTCGGCTGCCCTCGCAGCAAGCGGTGATCAATCGTCTCGGATTTAACAATGACGGCGCCGATGTCATCGCAAAACGGTTGCGCGGGCTGCGCCAGAGCCAGCGATGGCCTGCAATTCCAGTTGGAATCAATATTGGCAAATCGAGGACAACGCCCCTCGAACGCGCAGCAGACGATTACCTATATTCGTTTCGATTACTTCGCGATTTTGCCGACTACATCACGTTAAATGTGAGCTCACCGAACACGCCCGGTCTAAGGGAACTGCAGGAACCCGCGGCGTTGTCGCAATTGCTGCACGTGATTGGGAGTGAGCCGGGGCCGGTCGCGAAGCCGCTCGTTGTGAAGATTTCACCTGATCTATCGCCGGTCGAATTGGAAGCGGTCCTTGCGGCCTGTGAAGAAAACGGAGTCGCGGGGATCATCGCTACGAATACGACGCTCGATCATTCCTCGATTCCGTCGAAGCTCGATGAGGAAGGTGGTTTGAGTGGTGCACCGCTGCGGAAAAAATCGACTGCACTTGTGCGCAGCATCGTCGCAAGCTCCAAAATTCCCGTGATCGCTTCTGGTGGAATCTTCAATGCAAACTCCGCTCGGGAAAAATTTGCGGCGGGCGCACAGCTTGTTCAGCTTTACACCGGATTCGTTTATCGCGGGCCGCAACTTCTTCGCGAACTCATGGAAGGAATGTAGCCACGGCCCTGTGTCGCCGTGCCCCACGCGTACGCCTCGACACAGCGAGGCGGCTACATCATCTTGGAGGCTATTTCGCAGAATAAGAGATGAAACTTTCCCGAAAAATTCTGAAATTTACCAAACCGCTGAGCTACCGGCGTGGCTGGCGCAGAGCACAACGCTCGATTTTTCGCATTCCACTTCAGCCGATGCTGGCAAAAATCAATGAGGCACACGCCCGCGAAATTCAGCAGCGTTATGCGAATTCCACTGCCGGATATGCCAAATACGCAAACATCGAACCGTGGTTGCGATTAAATCGGGAACGCGTGCAGGATTTGAAGCTCCATCGCCTAGAGCCGAAACGCGTTCTTGATCTCGGGTGCGGCGGGGGATTTTTCTTGTTCATCGCCAAGAACCTCGGTCATTCCGTCCTGGGTTTAGACATAGAACACGTCGCTCTTTTTACCGAATTGCTCGAACTTTTCGGCGTTCCGCGAGTAGTTTGGAGGATCAGCGCTTTCGAACCATTGCCCAATCTTGGCCAAAAATTCGACTGGATCACGGCGTTTTCGACCAACTTCTACCTTTATCATCCGTCGAAGGAACGCTGGGGGACAGCTGAATGGGATTTTTTCCTGGCCGATTTGCAGCAACACCTCGCGCCGGGCGGCAGGATTTTCTTTGGACTTAATCCTCTCTACGGCGGCGATTACTATACGCCGGAACTGCGCGATCTTTTCATTAGCCGCGGCGCAAACGTCGAGCGCGAACGAATTCTCTTCGAGAACGGAGTGCGCTTCTAGCGCGCGCTGCGGAGCTGAATGGAGGGGCGAGCACTACGAGCATGAGTGCTGTGCGAGAAATGCGATAGGCATCGCTGAGCTCCGCCCTCCATCTTCCGCTACGGCGTTGCCGACGGTGATTCCGGAGCGAATTCGCGCAGACCGCGACGATGGCGCCACCGCCGGTGCCGCTCTTCGATTTGTTGAAGCCTTTGCCGTTGTTCGTCAGTAAGATTGGCCGCGATCTCCTTGCGCGCTTCCGCCATGATGTCATGGACGCGCCGCCCGGTGTCGCGCCGTATCTCCTGCAACTGGGCAGCAGTTTTATCGACAATTGGCGAAACTTTGGCGACCTGTTCAGGTGTCAGACTAAGTTCCGCGCGAAGCCGCTCTTTCATTCTGTCGCCTACTCGTCCTGGACGGTGAATCTCAAAGAAAAGATGATGAGCGTACCATCCACCCAGAGCAGCGCCAGCGATTCCGCCAGCGACGAATACAAGGACAAATCCGGCAACA
>DASZGW010000036.1:0-3970 GCA_035938475.1 Candidatus Udaeobacter sp. | reverse complement strand
TGCGCGATGCCCACGAAATTGCGAGTTGCGACTTTGGAATCTGCGAAGCAAAACAGCATCACATTCCTTCCGATCGGCAATTCTGATGAATCCGAGGTGGCTAAAATTCGCCAGACGGCGCGAAAAAAGACGAACGACGTTCGGCGTTTGGCGTTTGGCGCTGGAGGCGCGGTAGGGACGCGCTCCCGCGCGATCCGGCGTCGCACGTCCATGAAGCTAAGGAGTCAAGAACTGGATCGGCTGGCGGTTGTCCTGTTTGATAACGTCTCATTTGACGTGCGACGCCGGATCGCGCGGGAGCGCGTCCCTACCGCGCCTCCAGCGCCAAACACCGAACGCCGAACGCGGAACGCTAAACGTCGTTCGTCTTTTTTCGCGCCGTCTGGCGAATTTTAGCCACCCCGGATTCATCAGAATTGCCGATCGGAAGGAATGTGATGCTGTTTTGCTTCGCAGATTCCAAAGTCGCAACTCGCAATTTCGTGGGCATCGCGCATGCTCAAGTTCACGACCGGGCGCCGAGACGAATACGCGAATTGTAGACATGCACCCTTCAAGGGCGGACCTTCTTACTAAATACAAACTTCAATCTGGGCCATCACAGCGATGACAGAACAACGAACCGTACCAGACTCGAAGCTGATTCAATATATCAATTTGAAATTGGCTGCTTTAGGTTGCCCGACATGTGAGTCGGACGAAAACTCGCAGTCCGACGAGATGTCCGCGCTGCTGGCGCACCAGCGTGAGATAGACCGTCTTCTGGCATATTATCTCTGCCCGGCGGACAATCGGATTCAGACGTTTCTTTACGATTTTCTGCAGGACGCCCCGCTCGCAAAATTGCCGACCCGAACGTTCGTACTGGATCGTTACGGCATGGCGCGCGTGCTCTCTTTGCCACCGATGCTGGATAGTTTCGCGTCGGAAATTGTCAATTCATATCGCGTCCGACAAGGCGTGCTGCACAACCCGAAGAGCGATCGCCGAACGACAGAGGGAATTTTTCATATCGCTGAGGGCGGATTGCCGGTGCCGGACGATAAAATTTGCGTGCCGAAGCGAGTTGCCGGCCACCTGCTTCAGTTGGCGCTTACTCCTCCGCCGGAGCTCATGCGTCTCCCAATTACCTCCGCACAGGAAAAAAAGGCAGAGTGTTTCGTGTCATTGCTACTGCGGCCTATCGTTTGTCCGGAAGTGCCGGGATTCACCCCTGAAAAATCGATGGAAATCCGATTCCTGGCGCCCGGCAGCCTCGTCAGCAACCTCGATTTTGTTGAAAGCATCTTCGGAAACGCCGGCAACCCTTTTCTCCCGGAAAATGATTCCGGACTGGATCCAAAACACTGGACTGGTCACACCGGCTGCGTAATCCTGGCGCCGCACCTGACGAGGTTTACCAAGAAAGAGCTGGGACTCCCGCGCTGGGAAGACGCCACCGAGCGTCAGCGCCGCGACCACACATGTTGGAAAGAGGAGTGCGAACTCTACAATAACGGCGTGGCTTTCAAGCTGACCTTCCGTGACGAAAGCGGGGTCATCGTCACCGTCATTGCCGACAACTATTTCGGCTACTGCAAGAAGGAGGTCAAAACTCAGATAAGCTTCTCTGCTAACCTGTTTGGCCTTTGCGAGGAAGAGCACGCCGGCGGTGCCCTTGTTTTCCCGAGCCAGGATCTGGGCGACCAGTTCAGACCAGACGCACGAGCCGGCCAGCTCGAGCACCGGTTCGACGAACTGGTCTTATCCTATGGCGAACTCGTCGATGTACGTCCTGAAGGGCACGCCGTCGATAGGCGTTTTCCGGACATTATGTACGTTCCCGAGGATGCGCGGTTCGATCTGCACAAACAAACGGTGAACTGGGTGCGTGATGGCGCCGAGAGCAGGCTCAAACTGTTGCCGGAAAAAATCTACGTACGGCCGTCCGGCTACAAGATACAAATGATCAAACCCGCGGCCGGTCGCGCCTGGCGGCTCGTCGGTACAGTGGCGGAGGGTACGCTATGTCATAAGCCCTCCACCGTTTCCGGTGGAGGAAAATCGGAGATCTCAAAGCCGATCACGGATGCCATTATTCAGGGACCAGTGTTTGTGGCGGACTTCAAAAAGGACTTTGACCGCGTCGAAGAATTGATCTACCGCAACTATGAAGGGCGGTTTCGCGACGGTCGAAAAACGCTCTGGAGCCGGCCGATTTTAAGTGCAGAACGGTCACTCGGCTCGGTGATCAAACTTCTCACCCCTGCTCCTGACCTTTATAGCGACGAATACTCGAAGTGGCTCGACTCGATTCCGCAATACCAACGGGAACTGGTCTTTGTCGTGAAACGCTTTTTCGACCATGAGTGGGGCGAAAACTGGCGGGAACATTTCAGCGTAGACCTCATTAACGGCGTGCCCGGTCATGAACTCAAATGCGACAACCGCCGGCTCGTGACAAATTACTTGCGGGTAGGCTACGATAAGGATGGCGCCTGGCGAACTTTCGGTTTGCGAAAAGATTTTTATCCGGCGTCAAAGCTTGCGGTTGAAGACGACATTACTGCTTCGGTTGCCGTTCCATGTGCGTTTTTGGAAGACCTCAATCCGGAGTACCAACAGCCGTCGGTGAAGTTCGTCAAAAACTGTGAACAGCGTCTCTTTCAGAGACCGGACGAAGCGATTCACCCTGGCTACGACAAGCAGACTGAAAGCGACTTCGCGGTTCGAGGTAATTTTTTCTCAAATTACCAACCGCTCACCGTCAAAGACGCCAGGGAAATAGTCGAGGACGCAATCGTTTTTGAACAGTTTACCCAGCCAATGCAGCAGCTGATCCGCGACGCAGCCGAGCCGGGCAACGGAACATTTTTTGTTTGCTCTGCGCGTCCTCGCGTTGTCGACGGCAAGCCTTCGAAGAATCCTCGGTATCTCCAGCTTCGTCCTGACCTGATGAATCCGCGCGACGCGCATCTGGCGGAAATTGGCACTCGTCTTCGGCGACGTGTTCCTCTCCACAAGCCGATTCAGTGCCCGGTCAACGCCGTGCTGCCCGGTCGCCGCAACAATCCGCCTGAAGGAGAGATTCGCCCTCTGGCCGTTTTTAATCCAATGCACTACCTCGAGTTGCCTGAGCTCTTCATGGAGTTTATTTGCAGCGTGACCGGGAGATCGCCCTCGACTACGGGCGCCGGCTCCGAGGGGGCGCTTACGAAGGGACCATTCAATGCGTTGCCGCCGATCATCGATCTCAACGCCGCGCTGGTCTCCTACCTCTTAACGGGTGATGCCGTTTTTGTCACCGCTACGGGCTATGTCGGCCCGTGTTTCCGAGTCGATCACGACATCAGCTTGCTCGTCCCGGAGATCTGGTCCCGGATGTCAGTCGCCGAGCGGGATCCACAGTATCTCATCTCCGAGGGGCACCTGGAGCGGTGCACCGACTTTGAGTACAACGGGTGCACAATTCGGGCGAGTCGCCTTGGCTACCGGATCACGATGCGATTCGTCCTGGCGTTTTTCGGCCAGATGTTTAACCATCCCGCCGCACTATTCACAGAAGAGATGCTGCGCCCGGAGCTGCAGGATAGACAGATCTTTGTTGATGGCCTGGACAATATCATCTCGACCCAAAAGAGGGTTGCTCAGCTCTACTTCAATGATGGGAGCATCGATTTGGCATGCCCTCCATTGCGCGCCCTTCTGCACATCATGCTGCAAGATGAATTCGAGGGGAGGGGGCTCGATGATCCCGAGATTCGCACGCTATTCACTCGCCAAAGCATGCTTGCCAGTGAGTGGTATGCTGAACGCATCAAGGCCAAACAGAAGGCCGATCTTGACCTTTGGAATCGCCATGTTCGCAGCTTGAAAGCGTTCGCTGCCAAGCCGAATTACGCTGAAGAAGCTGTCCGCCTCGGCGTCTCGGATCGTCTCGCCTATGCGCAGAAGACCCTGGAGATCGTGCGCTCATCCGATTACATCGAGT